>JBILOR010000175.1:0-3606 GCA_044374325.1 Candidatus Planktophila sp. | reverse complement strand
TAAGCCATTAATAACGACGGTGCGTTCGGGATCAATAGCGTGTATTTCATTTGTGATTCGTCTAATTACGCGTTGGTGAATATCCCGAGTAAAGCCACGCTGACCGATATCTGGTGGTTCATTTACTAAATCAAAACTTAAAAGATCTAGGTGTTTTCCTTTATACCGCGTAGCTGCGGTTAGCCAAAGGAAAGAAAAACTATCTTCTGCGACCTGATCAGCCCATAGATTTGTAGCCTCGTCCTCCCAACCATTTATGCAGTAACCCGGTGCGCGATGGAGATTTATCGAGATATGAATTCCGCGAGAGACAGACTCGTGAATGTAGGAATCAAGTAGTTTCATGAAATTTTCGTTAATCGGTGCACCTATTTGGTCAATCCAAAATCGATAATCCATTGGGAGACGCAAGAACTTGAATTCATACTTCGCCATAAAATCCAGCATCCGTTTATCAGCCGGAAGGGCAGCTGGCATATGAGTAGTTGTATACGCCCACTGTGCGTTAAATCCGTAGCCAAGATTCTGATCGGCCGTGATCACTTGCTCTCTCCAAGTAGTTTATTAAGCCATTCAGCTTGTAATAGTTGGTGCTGCACGCTTCCGCCTTCATGTGTGTTGTAAGCCCAAGTCTTTACCGTGGTAGGGCCGGAATAGTTATTGATCATCGCAAAGATTGTTTCTGGTGGGCAGATCGGGTCATGCAAACCAACTGAGATGAAGGCGGGAGCGTTCGCCATCGTTACCAGATTCATGCAATCAAAATAAGAAAGCGTTTCAAAAACCTTCTCAACTTCGAGACGATGAGTTTTGCAATACTGCACGATCTCTTGGTACGGGAATGCATCAGTGATATTCACTGCATGTTCAAAGTGACACAGGAATGGAACATCGGGCATGGTTGCGAAAACTTGATTCGATAGGGAAGTCGCAGCTAGAGCAATACCGCCACCTTGACTGCCACCTGCAGTTATTAATCGCGAGGAATTCACGCCTGGAATCTTTGCTGCGGCTCGGACAAATGCAACCGCATCTGTAAATACTCGGCGATAATAGTAATCATCGCGGTTGAGAATGCCGGCAGTCATGAAACCTGGTGTTTGCGAGGCCCGCGGATAGTTTCCATCGGGAGTATCGCCAACTCGCCAACCAGAGGCTCCTTGACCGCGCGTATCCATCACCAGAATTGCGTAGCCAGCACTGGGCCAAAAAAGCCACTCATTCAACAAACCACGCCCACCGCCATATCCGTCATACATCACTATGCACGGAAGATCAGCTTCAGCACTTTTAGGTTTGATAAACCAACCCTTTATCGGATCGTTGTTATAACCAGGAACAGTTACGTCATAAGTTTCAAATGCGGTGATGGGTGATTGAACCTGGACAAGTTGCGCCTCTAAGTGAGGGGCTAAGAATTGCTCAAGAGTTTGAGTCCAGAATTCCGCAAAATCAGGTTTTGAGTTTGGACCTGGTGAAAACTTCTCCAGTTCGGCAAGTGGGGGACCTACGCGCATGTATGTATTTCCTGTTCTCTGGTTATTCCGAAGCGATCTTTAGGTGCGGTTCATCATCTGGAATAAAACTTTGGGCGTCGTACAGCCTCCGATAAGTGCCACTGCGGCTGACAAGTTCACGATGGGTTCCAGATTCGACAATTACGCCATTTTCAAGAACCAGAATCAGATGGGCTTCTTTAACCGTTGATAGGCGGTGTGCAACGACAAAAGTAGTTCGAGATTTCATTAACTCGTGAAGAGCGCTCTGAATAAGTCGCTCGGATTCAGAATCCAGCGCCGATGTTGCTTCATCTAAAACTAGAATTCTCGGATCACGAATTATGGCTCTCGCAATAGCCAATCTTTGCTTCTGACCACCAGATATTCGCGAACCACGTTCGCCTACTATTGTGTCCATTCCATCGGGAAGCTTTGCTACAAATTCCCAAGCATTAG
Organism: Candidatus Planktophila sp.; assembly: GCA_044374325.1. GTDB lineage: Bacteria > Actinomycetota > Actinomycetes > Nanopelagicales > Nanopelagicaceae > Planktophila. The sequence goes on along the minus strand of JBILOR010000175.1, from coordinate 1,651 downwards.
CAGCACGCAGCGCTGCTTCTGCTGCAGCCGGCGTTGGATGGCTCATTCCGTATGTAATGTTTTCGTACACAGTTCCGTCAAACAAGATAGTGTCTTGCGCTACGACAGATAGAAACTTTCGAGAGGAACGAAGGTCGATTGTGGCCATATCAACACCATCGAGAGTTATGGATCCGGAAGTTGGCCGCAAGAAACCAATTACTAAATTGATAAATGTTGACTTGCCTGATCCGCTGGGACCAACTAAAGCAATCATTCGTCCCGGTTCCGCTAAAACGTTTATGTTTGCTAGAGAAGGTTTGTGATTAGTGGGGTAACTAAAAGAAACATCACGAAATTCAACTTTTCCTTCGACAGTTGATACAGCGCGCTTCCCAGAATTTGATTCCAGATCTGGAGATTCAAGTAATTCCCCTAGCGATCTAATTGAGGTTAAGCCTTTCGACAACATCGGTGCGATGCTGGTTAGGAGAAGAACTGAACCGACCAACATGCCGAAGTAAGAGCTGAGCATTACGACGCCACCGGCGGTGATTGGCAAGAATCCCGTGATTGCGCACCATGCGGCGAAACCAACACAGATTACATAAGTGAGTTGAAAGGTAACCCAAGCTATCGCTGTGAAATGACCTTGCAATCGATCTAATCGCAATCCAGCGCTTTTCACGCTGGTAAATGAGGTATACATAGTTTTTAAAGCGTTTTTTTCTAGTCCATGCGCGCGTGTTATCGGAAGCAATGTGGTCATCTCATTCACACGAGATGACATTCGCTCGATTTCAGAACGGAAATCTTCATTGTGGGCATTGAGAGTCTTCCGCATCTTGATCACGACTGTTGCTGAGATAGGTCCGAGAATTAAGAAAAAGGGCAAGAACTGCGGAACCTTGAACGCAGTGATAACTAAGGCACCGAGCAAGCTGTTTATTGCGCCTAGTCCGCCATCGAAGCTATGCCGCATCATTTGTTCAATATTCTCTACATCTCGGACAACTTTGGTCTGCAAAGCTCCTGCGTTAGTTGATTGGTAAAAACTAATACTCATCTGCTGCATGCGTTCGACAAGTGCGGATCGAAGCCGGTTCTCTAAGTTACGGACTGCCTTTGCTAAGTAACGCACATACATCACATTCATCGGATAATTCTGAATTGTGATTGCAGCCAGTATTCCAAAGTTTATAGCTAGGGTCGTTAGTGGCTTTTTGTAAACAACGCAATCAATCATGTTCGCTATCAGAAGCGGAGTAGTCCATGACGGTGAATGTTTAATTGAGTAGAAGATTATTGCAAGGAGAATATCTTTGCGATGATTTTCCAATAGGTACCAGAGCGTTTTTACGGGATGCTCACCACGATATCGATGGTCTAATTCGGCTTCGTGATTTTTTGGCATAGTCGCACAGTAATCAAAACTGCAAGTTAATTAAATAACAACAACGATTATTCGAATAAAAAATCTCGAGAAGAGATGTCTCATCTATAACAAACAAGACAAGATCTGAACTTGTAATCCGATTTTTTTCTTTGGAGGTGGAAACGGGATTTGAACCCGTGTAGAGGGATTTGCAGTCCCTTGCCTCGCCTCTCGGCCATTCCACCATGAAAATACGGCCCCCTGTGAAAGGCAGGTGGCCGTATATCCGAGCGGACG
>JBILOR010000127.1:0-3628 GCA_044374325.1 Candidatus Planktophila sp. | reverse complement strand
TTTGCAACTAGACACTTGCGCTGAAGGCTGATTACGCTTCGGCAGGTATTCGCAATGTATTTCCACCCCACGAAATGGAGCTAATGTGAAGAAGCAGACCAGTTTATTTTTAGCACTTGTAGTTGCGAGCGCTCTCGCGATTACCGGATGTTCAAATGCAGAAACCACCGATAGCGCAACTTCAGCATCATGCGCGAAAGCAGATTTAGCAACCGTTGCATCTGGCAAGTTAACAATTGCAACTGGTGAGCCTGCTTACTACCCATGGATTCTTGATGACAAGCCAGAAACCGGAACTGGTTTCGAAGGCGCAGTCGCATATGCAGTTGCTAAGCAACTTGGTTTTAGTAATGACGAAGTAACTTGGGTTCGCACTACATTTGATGGCGCAATCGCACCAGGTGAAAAGAACTTTGACTTTAACTTGCAGCAGTTCTCGATTACTCCTGAACGCCAAGAAGTCGTTGACTTCTCTTCTGCTTACTACACCGCTCCTCAAGCAATCGTTTCTTACCAAGGCAGCAAGATCGAAGGCAAAACATCAATCGCTGATCTAAAGAACGCAAAGCTAGGCGCTGCAGTTGGTACAACTTCACTTGATGCAATTGAAAATCAAATCGGTATCAAGCCACAAGTATTTAATGACAATGCTGCTGGTGTCTCTGCACTAAAGAATGGTCAGATCGATGGTTTAGTAGTAGATCTACCAACCGCCTTCTATCTATCAGGAGTTGAAATTGATAAGGGCATCATTGTTGGTCAGCTTCCATCAACTGGATCTGGTGACCAATTCGGTCTATTGCTAGCAAAAGACAGCGCATTGACTGCTTGCGTTAGTGCAGCAGTGGATGCGATTACAGCTGACGGAACCCTCGCTGCAATCACTGAAAAGTGGCTTGCAACCGAGACAGGCGCAGCAGTTCTAAAGCCATAAGTTCAGTCAATTTACGAGTAGTTTGGCGACCATGTTGAACGGTCCAGACCAGCAAGCATGGTCGCCAAGCTCTCGTGAACTTGAGCGTCGGAATGCACGACGCCAGATTTCGCGTAAACAATTCACGGTTGCCGGCATCTCTAGTGTTTTAGTCCTAGGTGCTTTATATACCTTAATTATTACTTCGCCCGGATGGCAGGTTGTTAAAGAGACTTTCTTTGATCTTGATTACGGCCGCGACGTTTTGCCCACAGTTTTGCGTGGCTTGGTTGTAAACATTCAGCTCTCATTTATTGGCGGCTTCTTTATTGCAGTAATTGCTTTAGCACTTGCTCTGATTCGAACAACAAAGTCGCCAGCACTAACACCATTTAGATTCTTAGCAACTGCCTACGTTGATATTTTCCGAGGCGCCCCACTCTTACTCATTATTTTATTGGTTGGTTTTGGAGTTCCCGCTCTGCGGATAGCTGGATTGACTAGCAACGTAATTGTGCTCGGAACTGTGGCAGTTGTTCTAACTTATTCTGCCTACGTTGCCGAAGTTATTCGCTCGGGCATCATGTCGATTCACCCCAGCCAACGAGCTGCGGCCAGATCACTTGGATTGACTTCTGGGCAAACAATGCGCTTTGTAGTTTTGCCCCAAGCAATCAAGCGAGTTATTCCGCCGCTCCTAAATGATTTCGTTTCACTTTTGAAAGATACCGGTTTAGTTTCAATCTTAGGAGTTACCGATGCCGTGCGAGCTGCGCAAATTAATGCGAGCCGCACCTTTAACTACACCCCATATGTGGTCTCGGCAATTTTGTTCTTACTAATCACAATTCCGTTGACTAGATATATCGATCGAGTAATTCGCCGCAGTAGCGCCAAGCAGAATTCTGAAGGTGCGATCTAATGAGTAATGTCTTAGAGCTAGTCAACGTTCGTAAGTCATTTGATAAAGAACTAGTTTTAAATGATCTTTCCCTAACCGTCAAAGAACACACCGCAACCGTTCTAATTGGCGCATCGGGGTCAGGTAAATCGACACTACTGCGCTGCATCAATTTGCTGGAAACGATCGATGATGGCCAAATTTTCCTTGATGGCCAAGAAATATCTGACCCGCTAATTAGCGTTGATGAAGTAAGACGCAAACTGGGTATGGTCTTTCAATCATTTAACTTATTCCCACATAAAACTGTTCTCGAGAACATCACTTTGTCACCAATTAAGGTGCACGGAATCGCACCAGATCAAGCCCGAGAACAAGCAATGGTGCTGCTAAAACGCTTTGATTTAGCCGATAAAGCAGATCAATACCCTGATCGTTTAAGCGGTGGTCAACAACAACGAGTGGCAATTATTCGATCATTGGCTGTAAATCCTCGAGTTTTATTGCTCGATGAAATTACTTCTGCCCTTGACCCAGTTTTAGTAAATGAAGTTTTAAGTATTGTGCGCGATCTGAAGCAAGATGGCATGACCATGGTTTTAGCAACTCACGAAATGGGCTTCGCTACCCAGGTGGCTGATGAGGTTTGTTTTCTAGAATCAGGTTTGATTCTAGAACGCGGCAGTGCTGAAGCAGTATTAAAAAATCCGCAGAATGCGAAGACTAAAGATTTCCTAAAGCGAGTCCACGAAGCTGGCAGACTTTAGCACCATCGCCCTACCTGCCTCGAGTCGGGCTACTGGAACTCTAAATGGTGAACAAGAAACATAATCTAAGCCGACTGCGTTAAAGAATTGAATTGAACGACCATCGCCACCGTGCTCACCACAAACTCCTAATTTAAAATCAGGGCGGAGTTTGCGGGCTTGATCTGCTGCAGTCTTTACTAGTAACCCAACGCCATCTTGATCAAGTGATTCAAATGGATTAAATGGCACTAGCTCTAAATCTAGATAGAGCGGTAAGAAAGTCGATTCGACATCATCTCGACTAAACGCCCAAGTTAATTGAGTTAAGTCATTGGTTCCGAAGCTAAAGAAATCAGCATAGATACCAAGACGAGATGCAGTTATTGCTGCACGTGGAGTTTCAATCATGGTGCCGATTGGAAATTCCACATCAACGCCAGTGCCCTTAAAGGCTCGCTTAATCTCAGCTTCTAAAGTTTCGCGCAAATGTAATAACTCACGTTGCGTTGCAACTAACGGAATCATGACTTCAGGTTTCGGATCATGACCTAATTTCTTGACTTCAAGATAGGCATAAACCAATGCACGCACCTGCATTTTGTAGAGTTCCGGAATCAAAATACCTAGACGCACGCCGCGTAGCCCCAGCATTGGATTAGCCTCATGCATACGCTTAACTGCCGCGAAAATTGCTGCCTCGCGAGCAGGTACTTCTTCGCCAATGGCTTCAAGGGTCGCCATGTGGGCAGATAGTTCGGCAAGTGGTGGCAAGAATTCATGTAGCGGTGGGTCAAGCAATCGCACCGTTACTGGTAAACCGGACATTGCCATCATGATTCCCACGAAGTCTGCCCGTTGCAGTGGCTCCATTTCAGCGATAACTGCGCGCTGAATTTCATCATTCTCGGCGAGCACTAATCGCTCTACATATGAACGACGCGGGCCGAGGAACATATGTTCGGTGCGACAAAGACCAACACCTTCGGCACCGAGAATACGTGCTCGAATTGCATCTTCTGGAGTGTCCGCATTGGTGCGCACTTCTAAGTGACGACAACTATCGGC
>JBILOR010000026.1:0-12452 GCA_044374325.1 Candidatus Planktophila sp. | reverse complement strand
GCTAAGCGCTCTTCGAACGGGATAAATGCGCTCTTTAACGCATTTATCGTTACGCGTTGCAAGTCTAAGAAATTCCAGTCAAAGGCGTTTACTAGCTCATTCATTTCGTGAGTCATTGAAGTATCACTCATCAAGCGGTTATCGGTATTTACAGTTACTCGAAAACGTAATTTAGCTAGAGCTCCGATTGGATGTTCCTTGATCGATGCGGCAGCACCAGTTTGTAAATTAGAAGTCGGACACATTTCGAGCGGAACTCGACGATCGCGTACGTAGGAAGCTAGGCGACCTAACTTGGCCTCACCGCTTGAGAAATCAACGTCATCAATAATTCGAACACCGTGACCAAGACGTTCAGCTCCGCAAAGTTGAATTGCTTCCCAGATTGAAGGCAGCCCATAGGCCTCGCCAGCATGAATTGTGAAATGTGCATTCTCGCGACGCAAATATTCAAAAGTTTCTAATTGATCACTTGGTGGAAAGCCATCTTCTGGGCCGGCGATATCAAAGCCAACTACGCCTTGATCGCGATATTTAACAACCAACTCGGCGACTTCTTGAGATCGCTTGTTTTGACGCATTCCGCACAACAAGGAAACCACGCGAATCTGCAAACCTTCGCCCTTCGCATCAGCTTCGCCTAATCTATAACCTTCGAGCGTTGCTTCAATAACTTGCGAAAGCGATAAACCTTTTTCGACAAAGAGTTCTGGGGCGCCGCGAACTTCGGCATACACAACTCCGTCGCGAGCCAAATCAAGAGCACATTCGCGTGCGACGCGGACAATATCTTCGCGGCGTTGCATGACCGCAATTGTGTGACCAAAGGTTTCTAGGTAGCGAACTAAGGAGCCAGAATCACATGATTCGCGGAACCAAATCGCTAATTCAGCCGCATCCTTAGTAGGCAATGCTTCGTAACCAATTTCATTTGCGATATCAATGATTGTTTGTGGGCGAAGGCCGCCATCTAAGTGATCGTGCAAAAGTGCTTTAGGCAGGCGCTTTACTTGCTCTGGAGTTGGGCGCTTTAATAAATCACTCATGCTTCAATCCGCTCTAGTACTAGGGGCATGCGGTCAACGATCCCGCCTTCAACAATTATGACAGCACCAGCTAGAACCTCTAGCGCTCGCTCAAAGCGAGCTGGTTCATCGGTAAACAACGTCATGATTGGAGCGCCCTGTTTCACGTAATCCCCTGGCTTGGCATGTAATTCAACACCGGCGCCTGCTTGTACCTTTTCGCCTTGGCGGGAACGGCCAGCACCTAACCGCCAAGCAGCAACGCCAACTTTCATCGCATCCATTGCTGTCATAGTTCCGCTATTTGTCGCCAAGATCTGATGGCTCTCTTTTGCTACCGGTAACGCTGCATCTGGATTGCCACCTTGCGCGCTAATCATGCGGCGCCAGTGATCCATAGCGCTGCCATCGCGTAGTGCGTCCGCTGGGTCTTTACCCACTATGCCCGCGGCATCAATCATCTCGCGCGCCAACAAAATTGTAAGTTCAACTACATCGGCTGGGCCACCACCGGCTAATACTTCAACTGATTCGCGAACTTCAAGAGCGTTTCCGGCAGTTAAACCCAGTGGAACATCCATCGCCGTAACTAGTGCGCGTGTATTAACCCCGGCTGCAGTACCGAGTGCCACCATCGTGCGGGCTAGTTCGGCCGCCTTTTTTGGATCACTCATAAATGCACCACTACCGGTTTTAACATCTAGCACTAAAGCTGATGTGCCTTCGGCAATTTTCTTACTCATGATTGATGATGCAATCAACGGAATAGCTTCAACTGTCGCTGTTACGTCGCGCAAAGCATAAAGTTTCTTATCTGCTGGCGCTAAACCTGCACCAGCTGCACAAATTACTGCGCCGCAATCTTGCAATACCTTAAGCATTTCATCATTGCTTAATTCAGCGCGCCAACCCGGAATTGATTCGAGTTTATCTAGGGTGCCACCAGTATGGCCAAGGCCGCGACCTGAAAGTTGTGGAACTGCGCCGCCACATGCTGCAACTAATGGGGCAAGGGGCAAAGTTATTTTGTCACCCACACCACCAGTTGAATGTTTATCTGCAGTTGGTCGATCTAACTTCGACCAATTCATGCGTTCGCCACTATTGATCATGGCATTTGTCCAGCGCGATATCTCGCGAGAATTCATGCCATTTAATAAAATCGCCATCAATAGCGCTGACATTTGTTCATCAGCTACTACCCCGCGGGTATATGCCGAAATCACCCAATCAATTTGAGTATCGGTTAATTCATTGCGATCGCGCTTAGCTGAAATAATTTCAACGGCGGCAAAAGGTTCAATCAAGGCGTTTTTCCATCTCTTCTGGGCCAAAAGCCCAAGGTAATAGTTCAGCAAGTGGCTTGATGCCTTGGTCGGTCATCATCGCCAACTTGCTACCACCATGCTCTTGTAGCAGCTGACGGCAGCGACCACATGGCATTAAGTAATTCCGATTTAAATCCACGCAGATAAAGGCAACCAAACGTCCGCCGCCAGAAAGAATCAAATTTGAGACCAAACCACATTCGGCGCAAAGCGTTAAGCCATATGAAGCATTCTCAACATTGCAACCAGAAATTATGCGACCATCATCGACCAGGGCCGCCACGCCAACTGGAAACTTAGAATATGGAGCGTAGGCAGTTTCCATTGCAGCAATCGCAGTTTTTTCGAGCAGTTGCCAATCAACTTCATGCATTAGTGGGAACCGCCGCGCTGATATGGAATTCCATCAGCCGCAGGTGCGCGAACTCGGCCCACAAAACCAGAGACTGCAATGATGGTTGCGATGTAAGGAACCATCATCATGAACGCAGAAGGAATCGGTGTGCCAGCAATTGAAAGCACGCTTCGTAACTGATCAGCGAATCCGAAAACCAATGCGGCTGAAAGCGCACCAAGCGGTGTCCAACGACCGAAGATCAATGCAGCCAGAGCGATAAAGCCCATACCCGCAGTCATCTCGCGGCTAAAGGAACCGACGGAACCGACTGTGAAGTAAGCACCACCAAAGCCAGCAATTGCACCAGCAAGAATTACATTACGGAAGCGAACTTTGTTTACATCAATGCCTACGCTCTCGGCGGCAACTGGGAGCTCGCCAACTGAACGCATGCGTAGTCCCCACTTGCTCTTAAAGAGCGCAATCTGAGTAACCACCAGAATTACGTAAAGCAAATAGATAATAATAGTTTGCGAGAAGAACATCGGGCCAATGATTGGCAGCTTGGAAAGAATTGGAATATCAATTGGCTTTAAAATTGGTGAGCTATTCCACTTATCGGCATCCTGAGTTAAGAATCGTTGGGCCGCAAAACTCGTTAAGCCAATGATCAAGACGTTGATCACGAAGCCCAAAATCACTTGATCAATACGGTACTTGATGGCAAAGACTGCCAGTAGCACTGAAATTAACGCTCCGGCAAACGGCCCGATCAATAGCCCGTACCAAGCATTTTGGAGCAAACTTCCGACGATGCCCGCGATAAATGCGCTACCTAATAATTGACCTTCGATAGCGATATTAATAACGCCGGATCGCTCACAAACTAAGCCGGCAAGTGAGCCGTAAATTAACGGTACTGCCAGGATTAATCCGCCCTGAAGTAGTCCAGTAAATGGGACAAAGTCACCGGCAGATGCCCAGCAAAGAAATGCCATAAACAAGCCAATGGAAAACCCAAAAATAGCTATGCCATGTTTCTTTCCTTTTCGGAATAAATAATAGGCCAGCGCAGTGAACAAAACTGAGAGTGCAGAGAATCCATATGCACCAACTCTAGAATCAACCACCCATTGGCGGATAAGCACCCACTCTTCATCCAAAACAAAGCTGTAAGTTACATCGCCACTAACTTTAGGCAGGTAAGCGAAAACTACGAGCGAGAAAATACTTGCGATCGCCATGGCATAAATGCCATTTAACTTGCGCTTGGCTTCGCGGGAAATTGTTGATTGGCTCGCCATTACCCGTTCCATCCCTTAGATGCCATTGCCGATGCTTCTTGCAGATTTCGTAATCTAAAGATTCGTTTGACTAGATCTGGAGCCGCGATAAAGAGAACGACAAGCGCTTGGATTACCAAAACAATCTCAACTGGTACGCCAACATTTGCTTGCATTGTTTGTCCACCAACACGCAACCCAGCAAATAAGAAGGATGCTAGAACAACGCCGAGTGGCGTTCCCCGACCAAGCAGAGCGACGGTAATTGCATCAAAGCCAAAGGATGCCGCAACTGTGTCAGTTAATTCGTATTGATTTCCTAAGGTATGAATCGCACCGCCCATGCCGGCAAGTGCACCAGAGATTGCCATTGTTGCAATCATTGCCGCTGAAACTGAGATACCTGCGGTTCGTGCGGCACTCGAATTCGCACCTACGGCGCGGAATCTGAAGCCAATAATGCTGCGGTTCAATAACCACCAAACAAATAAGCAGGCTGCCAGTGCGATGAAAATGCCAATGTTTACGCGGTAATCCACGCCAAATAGATGAGGCAGTTTGGCGCTCTCTTTTACTGGTGGCGCAATCGGATCAAGGCGCCCTGGCCGCAAGAAATACTTAGTACTTAAGAGGAAAAGTAAGAACTTTGCGGCAATGTAATTAAGCATGATGGTCACAATTACTTCATGTGCGCCAGTTTTGGCTTTTAGCAATCCGACGATGCCACCCCAAAGCGCAGCCAAGATCACGCCGGCAAGTGTTGCCACCAGGATATGCATCGCCATTGGCATCTCGAACTTAAAACCAATGTATGAGGCACCTACCGCGCCGAAAATAAACTGACCTTGTGCGCCGATGTTAAAGAGTCCCGACTTAAACGCTAACGCAACTGAAAGACCACAGAGAATTAATGGCGCACTCGAAACCATAGTTTCACTTAGCGGATAAAAGCCAGCCATGAAGCTTTTACCTTCAGCCAAGTTGGGATCATAGATCGCGCCTTGGAAGAGAGCTAAGTAAGCATTACCAACGGTGCTACCTAGAATCTTTAAAAATTCAATTGGTGATGAGATCTTTGCAAGTACTTTGTTTTCGGTAAAACCAATTACTAAACCACCTACAAATAGAGCTAGGAAAAATGCGAAAAGCGGTAGTCGAGTTTTGTCGAAAATCTTCTTAATCATGCTGCACCGCCTTTAGCTTTAGCTGGATCTATGCCGGCCATATAGAGACCCACTTCTTCGCGTGAGGCACTAGCTGGAAGAATCGCAATGATTTCGCCGCGATACATAATTGCAATGCGATCAGCCAGCGCGAAAACTTCATCGAGTTCGGTACTAAAGAGAAGAACGGCGCGGCCAGAATCACGCTCTGAAATGAGACGTTGGTGAACAAATTCAATTGAACCAACATCAAGACCACGAGTTGGTTGGCAGACCACTACTAATTCAACTGGCCGCGAAAGTTCGCGAGCCAGAACTACTTTCTGCTTATTTCCACCAGATAGTGATGATGCTGGGTCACTGGCACTTTGAGCCCGAATGTCGAATTCCTTAATTCGCTCAAGGGCTACTTGCTGCGCCATCGCAGGCTTATAGAAGATGCCCTTGGAATATGGTGCTTCGCCATGGGTATCTAAAATCAAATTCTCGGTAATTGAGAAAGATGAAATCAAGCCATCAAGTTCGCGTGACTCAGGCACATAAGCAATTCCAGCCTTTAGGCATTGATCAACTGAACGACCAATTAATTCGCTGCCGGAAAGCTTGATTGAACCAGTTAGGTGCTCTCGTAAACCAATAATTGCTTCAGCTAATTCGCTTTGGCCATTTCCTTGCACGCCAGCCACTGCCACAACTTCACCCGCAGAAACGGTCAAGTTGATCTTGCTAACTAGTGCACGACCAGAAGGGTCGAGCACATTTAAGTCAACCATCTCCAGAATCGTCTTTCCTGCTTTACCGTCGGCTTTATTGACCGTTAAGTCAACTGGTCGGCCTACCATTAGAGAGGCCATCTCTTCTTGGCTCGCAGATGGATCGACAGTTCCAACAACTTTGCCGCGGCGAATGATTGAGATGCGATCGGCAACTGCTTTTACTTCGCGTAATTTGTGCGTGATGAAAACAATCGAACGCCCAGAATCACGGAGTTTCTTCATATTTGCTAGTAGCTCATCGGTTTCTTGTGGTGTTAAAACCGCAGTTGGTTCATCCAGAATCAGAATCCTTGAGTTGTAGATAAGGGCGCGGATAATTTCAACTCGCTGCTGAATACCAACTGGCAAGTCTTCAATTAGTGCATCTGGGTCAACTTCGAAATTAAATTCTCTAGAGACTCGAATGATCTCTTCTCGCGCTGTAGCCAAATCAAGTAAACCAACACGATTAGTTTTCTCGTGACCCAAAACAATATTTTCGGCAACCGTGAAAACTGGAATCAACATGAAGTGTTGGTGAACCATTCCGATGCCGGCAGCAAGTGCGTCTAACGGGCTATTGATTTTGATTTCTTGGCCATCAACTAGAATCTGACCTTTATCTGGTGAGAGCAACCCATAAACAATATTCATCAAAGTCGATTTACCGGCACCGTTTTCGCCCAAGATTGCGTGAATCTCGCCGGCTTCAACTTTGAAATTAATGTCATCATTGGCAACTAGTGAGCCAAATTGCTTAGTGATTCCGCGGAGCTCCAAAGACATGGCGTAAATCTACGCTATAAAACTGCAAAAAAATAGCGGCGCAGTGATTTCTCACTGCGCCGCTATTAATTAAGTTATTGCTTAGTCAACCTTAATTGAACCAGCAATGATCTTCTTCTGAATTGCTGCAAGTTCCTTAGCAAGTGATGAAGGAACAGATGATGCTAAGTCGTGGAAAGGCGCTAGGCGAGTTCCCTTGTTAGCTAGTGTTCCGACATATGCCTTGTTTGTGAACTTGCCACGGTTTACTTCATCGATAACTGAGTAAACAGACTCTCCCAGACCCTTCATAACTGAAGTTAGAAGCACTGAACGGTACTTAGAAGCAGATACAAAACCATCGGTATCAACCCAGATAGTTACTGACTTTCCACCATCCATTGAGTTTTGAGCAGTTGCTCCACCAAGACCACCGGCAACTGGGAAGATTACATCTGCGCCAGCTTGCTCGAAGTTCTTTGAGATCTGTAGTGCCTTTGAAGTATTAGCAAAGTCGCCTACGAACTCACCATTCTTGGTATCGCGGTTCCAACCAAGGACGCGAACGCCCTTATTCTTAACTTGGTTGTAGTAGAAAACGCCTTGAGCGAATCCATCCATGAATGCTGTAACTGTTGGGTATGGAGCGCCACCGTAGGTAGCAACTACACCCTTAGATGAGTATGCAGCAGCTGCATAACCAGCTAGGAATGATGACTCTTGAGTCTTAAATGTAAGACCCTTTACGTTTTTGATTGGTGTGAATGCTGTGTAATCAGCATTTGGCTCAAGTCCTGAATCGTCAACGATTGCGTACTTGATCTTTGGGTTTGCCTTAGCAGATGAAATGATTGCACCTGCAATTGCGAAACCAACACCGATGATCACGTTACATTTTTGATCAACAAACTTCTTAATGTTTGGTGCGTACTCTGCGCCAGAAGCTGCAGGTAAGTATGAAACTGTTACGTTCTTGTTTGCCTTAGCAATTTTTTGTGCGCCAGCCCATGATGCTGCGTTGAATGACTTGTCATCTACGCCACCAGTGTCTAGTGCCAAGCATGCTTTGGTCTTTGTTGCTGCAGTTGCTGCAGGCACAAGCACTAGGCTTGATGCAACAGTCGTAGCCGCAAGAATGGCTACTAGCTTTGACTTCTTCAATTTTCCTCCAAGTTGTATCTGACGGGGGTTTTCGCAAGTTTTACCATCTAAGTAAGTACGCAAGTACTGGCCAGATAGCTCCTCTTAGTACGGTTGAGCCTAGTATTAAAATGGAATTTATCCCAACGAAATTTCGCAAAATAGGCTAAAAAAAGGTAACAATTGCAAAAACTCTATACCAGCACTTTAAAGTTTTGCAGCGGTACGAGAAGCGGCAGCGAGCGAGGCCTTAAAAGCCAGAAGTTTTGGGGCCCAAAATGTGAACTCAATATTGCCACCAGTAATGCCATAACTGCGCCCATAAATTCCCGCTACTGGATCTAGGACATCGCTGATTTGCTGATCTTTAATTGCTGAGGTTACTAAATCAAGAATTGCGTTATCCACCCGTTTAGAAATAGCACCCAGCAGATATTTCTGATTCGCTGGAGTGAGAGTTAAAAACTGATCTGGTTCTATCGTTATCAAGCCAACTTCAGGCGCGTTTTTCTTCTTGGTCTCATTATGTTTAACAATTGCGGTAAAAATTTCTTGGACAGAACCATCTACGGCAACAAAAATAACATCATTACCTTCGGCAATTAGTGACTTCGCAACATCGGCAAAACCAGTAGTTGCACTTTTAAACGTGATTTTTGCTTTCTTCTTTGCGGCATTCGCTCCGAGGGTAAAGCCGGACTCCAAATTAGAATTTGTGGAGCTTGAAAGCAAAGCCGCTTTGCCAGTTTTTGATACTCGAGCTGCAGCCGCACCTGCCAAGTAGCCAACTTGCTTATCATTAAAAATCAGCGAAGTAATATTTAGGCTGGCAATTGAGGCGTCATTTAGAATCGAAAACTGCTTAGTTGGAAATTCGAACGATAAGTTGGTTAACAACTTGGCATAGCTTGAGCCAATCGCCAGAATTGGCGAGCAGCCCTTAGCGATCATCGCACGGAGTCTTTTTTCTCGGTCAGCTGCACTGCCGTCAGTTATGAAACCTTCATAAGTAAAATTAAGGCTCTTCTTTGCTTTAACTAATCCAGCAAGAACAGCATCATTAAACGAGCGGTCGCCAGGGCCACCTAAATCATATGCAACGCAGACATTTACTGCAGGTGCGGCATTTGTTGCTACTGGCACTATTGCCGAAGCCGTAATTGCCACGCTTAAAAATAGGGCTTTGCCAATCATTGGACGATTCCCAGATTTCGGTAAGTCGAATTTATTGTTTCGGCGGCAACTTCGCGAGCTTTATGAGAACCCTCGTGAAGAATTGCGAGTAATTGCGCCTCATCTTCCAGCAATTCAAGCGCTTTAGCGCGAATAGGTCGGAAATACTCAACTACTACCTCGGCAACAGCGCCTTTAAAATCGCCATAACCTTTATCGGCGAATTCAACTTCTAAATCAGAAATCGATTTGCCTGACAAAGTTGAATGAATCGTAAGTAAATTGCTGATACCTGGCTTTGATTTTTCATCAAATTTAACTTCTCGCTCCGCATCCGTCGCTGCGCTCTTTATTTTCTTGGCATTAGATTCGGGGGTATCCATGATTTCAAGTACACCAGCTGTTGATCCAGAAGATTTACTCATCTTGGCAGTTGGGTCTTGTAAGTCATAAATCTTGGCACCAGATTTAAGAATGTAGCCTTCTGGAATTCGGAAAGTGTCACCGAAGCGAGTATTAAATCTAGTCGCTAGATCTCGAGTTAACTCAATATGTTGTCGTTGATCTTCACCAACTGGAACTTGATGAGCCTGATACAAAAGAATGTCGGCAGCTTGCAGCATTGGATAAGTAAATAAACCCACCCGAGCTGAATCAGCACCACCTTTAGCTGACTTATCCTTAAATTGAGTCATTCGGCTAGCTTCACCAAACCCGGCAATGCATTCCATGATCCAACCCAATTGATTATGTTGCGGGACTTGCGATTGCACAAAAAGCGTAGATTTTTCCGGCGAAATTCCGAGGGCAATTAATTGAGCAGCAGATGCCAGAGTTCGCTTTCGCAAGAGTGTTGGATCAATATCTCCAGATAGGGCATGTAGATCAACAATGCAGTAGAACGCATCATTGCCATCTTGTAACTCAACCCATTGCTTTAGGGCACCAACGTAATTGCCTAGATGAAAAGACTCACTGGTTGGTTGAATCCCGGAGAGAATTCTCTTCTGCGCGCTCATGAGGTTTATTCTCGCACGAATTACGAGTGGCGTGAGATTAAAAGCTGCCCCGCACGTTTGCCTTCCATAGACAAGACTGTGATGCGCAAGCCATTTACGTTGACCACATCGTGCACAACTGGGATTCGCCCTAGAAAGTGCATAACAAATCCACTGGCAGTTTCATATGGGCCTTCGGGCAACTCGATTCCGGCATCATCGAGCAGGTCTTCAATTGAAGTCAGGCCATCGATTTCAAAGTCATTTGTGCGAGCTTCAAATGCAATCTCTTGCTCGTGGTCATCGTATTCATCGCGAATGTCACCAATTAAGCATTCGACTAGATTTTCTAAGGTAATAATGCCATCGGTGCCGCCGTACTCATCGAGGACGATTGCTAAATGTTGTCCTTGTTTGCGCATCTCAGTTAGTGCAGGCAAAACACCCTTGGTGCCTGGCAAAAATATGATGTTGCGAACTAGCTCTTGGATTTTTCCACCAGGGCTGACCAGCGAAGTGTCTAGCAAGTCGCGAACATGAATAAAACCAATTACTTCATCAGATGATCCGCGCACGACTGGATAACGGGAATGAGCTTTATCAATGGCTAGCGCAATCGCTTTGCCAACAGTTAATGAAGCATCCATAAAGTCAACTTCGGTACGCGGAACCATAACTTCGTGAATCTGTCGCTCAGATGCGTTAAATACTTCTTCAACGATGTCACGTTCTTCATCGCTAAGCGCTGCATGCCCGGCTACTAAATCTAGAAGCTCTTCTTCGGAAATCTGAGTTCGCTGTTCGCTTGGATCGATTCCGAACAGGCGAACCACAAAGTCGGTGGATTTTGAAAGTAACCAAATCGCTGGACGGAAGAGTTTGGCTAACCAATCGATGATGCCAGCGGAAGCCAGCGCAATCGCTTCGGTGCGAAATAGTGCAATTCGCTTGGGTACTAATTCACCAAGAACGAGTGAGAAATAGGCAACCACAATTGTGATTCCAATTAGCGAAACTAAAGCAGCTACACCTTCGGTTAAACCCAACTTAACTAACTCGGGTTCAACATAAACACCCAGCCGTTCGGCACCAATGGCTGCTGATAAAAACCCACAGAAAGTGATGCCAACTTGAACTGCGGCTAAAAAGCGGTTCGGATTCTCGGCCAAAGCGGCAACTCGGGCACCCCGTTTGCCCTTTAGGGCGATCTGTTTAATCTGGCTCTCGCGAAGGGAGATAAGGGAGATTTCGGCAGCCACAAAAACCGAGCCCAGCAGGATTAAGAAAAGAACTACGGCAATATTGCCCAGAATCTGGCTAAGCGAGTGGGGCTCCATGAGAACCCTAATCATACGCGCCACGAAGAGAATTTCGCTCCTGATATTGCCCTTTGCCGCAGTCGGTGGGTAGCCTTTGCGCACCGATCACGGCAACCGCCGTAGTCGCCTTACTCCAACGGATCGTCGGGCACGTACCTGCCCGGATAAGGAAGCGAAAAATGGCAAATGTTGTATTCGACAAAGCATCACGTATCTACCCAGGCACAACTGTGCCTGCAGTTAATGAACTAGAACTCACCGTTAATGATGGTGAATTTCTTGTTCTAGTTGGTCCATCAGGTTGCGGTAAATCAACCTCACTTCGTATGTTGGCCGGTCTTGAAGAGATCGATGCCGGTCGTATTTTGATCGGTGATCGCGACGTAACAAACGTTGCCCCAAAAGATCGCGACATCGCGATGGTATTCCAGTCATATGCGCTTTACCCACACATGACTGTTGCCGAGAATATGGGCTTTGCACTAAAGATTGCGGGCAAGCCAAAAGAAGAACGCGATCGTCGCGTTAAGGAAGCAGCAAAGTTACTTGACCTCGAGCCATACCTAGATCGCAAGCCAAAAGCGCTTTCTGGTGGACAACGTCAACGTGTTGCAATGGGTCGTGCAATTGTTCGCGAACCACAAGTTTTCTTAATGGATGAACCACTTTCAAACCTTGATGCCAAGTTGCGTGTAGCTACACGTACTCAGATTGCTGCGTTGCAGCGTCGTCTTGGAATCACAACTGTTTACGTAACCCACGATCAAGTCGAAGCTATGACAATGGGCGATCGCGTAGCAGTTCTAAAGGATGGTTTCCTACAACAAGTAGATACCCCACGTAATCTTTACGATAACCCAGCAAATGCTTTCGTTGCTGGCTTTATTGGCTCACCTGCGATGAACTTGCTAAATGCTCCAGTATCAGGCGGACAAGCAAAGCTTGGTTCACTTGGAATTGATGTTCCAGCAAGTGCTGGCGCCACAATTACAGTTGGTATTCGCCCAGAAGGCTTCACACCTTCTTCTACTGGCTTTGACGTTCTCGTTGAAGTAGTTGAAGAACTTGGTGCCGATGCATTCGTATACGGAACCCCAGTTGATTCTTCAGTGAAGTTTGCAAATGTCACCGAAGAAGGCGCTCAAGTTATCGTGCGCTGGGATCCA
>JBILOR010000126.1:0-3671 GCA_044374325.1 Candidatus Planktophila sp. | reverse complement strand
CAATTAACTTGCGCATAGAAATAGTTTTCATTTTTACCTACTAGTTCTTTGGTAGAGCATCAGCAGCAATTGCTGGACGCTTGTAGTTGGAAACTGTTACTGGACCACTTCCAGAATCAGTTGAGTAAACAACGCGAGTTCCACCAATTGGCTGTAGAACTGTTGCTGCGTCATATGCACCAATCCAGAAACTGTTAAAAGCTTCGTGGGTGGTTGCTGAATATTGCAAAGGTGAGAAAGCGGCGCTTTCAATCTTGCTGCCATTTGACTCCATAAAGTCAATGAAGCAGACGCGAGATAAAGTGCCCTTCTTAGCATTTGCCTGACAGGTCTTGTTGTTCTTGGCTGAGAACACAGTCTTTGCGTTCAACGTGCCCATAAGTGCACCAACTGTCATGTAGCCAATATTCATGCCTTGTAGAACGTTGTTATCCCAACGCTTGTCAGCACCCTTATTGAACTCATCGTTGATCTTCTTAAAGGCAGTGACATATTCATCGCTGCTATCACCTGGGGCTGGAGCATGTGAAGCAGTGATCATGCCGTTTAGAAGAGCAGCGCTTGCGGCTGGAGCGATTCCTCTTGAACCAGCAATTGTTTGAATTGTTGTGGCATCTGCGCCAACGCTAATTACTACCCACTTTTCTGGCTTGTAACCTAAAGCGCTTGCGGTCAGAAGAGAAATTGCTGTTGCTGAAGAAACTGCCGCAATAATTGCGACTTCAACTCCGTTTGCCTTTAGCTGCGCAATCTGGCTGCCCAGACCTGGGCTTGATTGAGTGCCTGAGATAAAGCTGGCAGCAGTCTTTTTAGCTTCAAACTTTAGACCGGCTTCTTCAAAACCTTTAAGGGCATTACGACCGAAGTCATCAGTCTGGTACAAAATACCAATCTTCTTGTCGGCAAACTTATCTTTCAGATACTTACCCATGATCTTGGCTTCAGTCACATAAGTACCGAGAGCTGCGAAAGTTGTTGGGTAGGTAGCTGGCTTGTAGAACTCGGTGTATCCGGTATTTAGAAACACATCAGGAATCTTGCGACGATTAATGTCTTTGATTACTGCGATGTGCGTCTGAGTTCCTACGCTTCCAACGAAAGCAAAAACTTTTTCTTTATTAATAAGTGATGAAGCCGTAGAAATAGTTAAACCTGCTTTGTAAGCATCATCTTTAACTTCTAAGCGAATTTTCTTTCCGCCAATGCCGCCCTTTGAATTTACATAATCAAAGTAACCACGCATTGCGTCATCAATTTTGTTGTAGCCAGGGCTAGCTGGTCCAGTTTGAGGAAGCTGCATACCGAGGACAATGTCGGATGACCCGGTCACATCGCCGGTAGCTGCATTTGCCGGAATTTCGGCAAGCGTCATTGATCCCGCGATAAGCACAGCGGTTAGGCCGATTAGCTTCTTGCGAGATAGAGATGCACGTATATTCACTGCGTTCACTCTTTCTATTTCGTTAAACCGCTATGAAGCACTTCTGCTTCGCTAGTCGGAAACTGGATCTGAGGTGATCCAGAACACGCTCAAAGTATCAGAGGCTTAACGGAAAGTGAACGAAAACGCTCGCCAAAGTCGCAATCGTTATCCAGGATTTTTTTAAAGAGGCTACTTGTGGCGCGGCTTGTGGTGATGCAGCGCTCCAGCGATACCAGCTGGGTTTAAGACAACTGTCAGAATCAGCAAAATCCCAGAAACCATGGCCGGCAGATAGTCGCCGATTTGGGGAGCTAGTTCCCAGCTACCAGTAACTTTATCGATTAGATCTGGCAGGAATACAACTAGTGCAGCGCCAAAAAAGGCTCCAGCGATGCTGCGTAAACCACCAAGGATGGCGCCGGTTAGTAGCGCAAGTGAAAGTGAAACTGGATAAACGCTTGGCCCCACAATTCCACGCAAGCCATACATGGCACCAGCTAAGCCGGCAAACCCGGAAGCAATTACGAAAGTAAATATTTTTATTCGCTGCACATTAATTCCGGCCAGAGATGCAGCGATTTCATGATCTCGAACTGCGCGCCAACTACGACCAGTTCGAGATTTGAAAATATTTAAAGCTAAGAAAAGTGCGATTGTGGCAAAGGGCAGTATTGCAAACAATTGCCATTGCTCATATCCAATTTCACCGATCGCACCAGACAACCACTCTGGCGGAGTTCCATAATCAACACTAAGTCCAACGTCGCCGCCAAAGACCGATTCAAATCGGGTAGCCAGAGATGGAATTGCAAGTGCGATCACCAAAGTTGTGCCTGCCAAATATGGGCCAGATAAACGTGCGGCGGTAATACCTAAAATCCAGCCAGCAAATAAGGAAACTAAGGCTGCAATGATGATTGACTGCCAATAAGTAAAACCTAAATTCAGAACAACTAGGGCGCTGGTGTATCCGCCAACTGCCATGAGCGCGCCTTGGCCAAGTGAAATTTGACCAGAGAGACCGGTCAAAAAGGTGATTGATAAAATTCCAACAAAGTAAATAAGCACCACGGAAAGTTGACCTTGATTATATGGATCAAAAACTTTTCCTAAGTAAAAAATTATCGCAAAGAATAAAAGTGATTTAATCGCATTGCCTTTTTGTAAGTGCTTAAACACGGCGCACCTCTTTACTTCCAAGAATGCCTTGTGGTCGCACCAATAAAACAATCAAAAGGATCGCCAAGATCGCCAAGAAAATATCCGAAGGCGAGCTATAGACATTAACAAATGAGATAACTAGACCCAGAATAAACCCACCCAGAACACCGCCCGGCAGGCTATCTAAACCGCCGATAACGCATGCTGTGAAGCCAATAATCAAAATCAAATCAAGGGTATTTGGTGACAAGTTCGCACTCGGTGTTACTAGTAATCCAGCAAGAGAAGAGGCAGCACCTGAGAGCGCCCAACTCAGTGTGCGAACTGAACTGGTACGGATTCCACTTAACCGCGCCACTTCTGCATTTAGTGCGCTAGCGCGCATTGCCAAACCCATACCTGTTTTTTGAAAGAAAATGGTGGTAATTATTAAAGTTACCAAAACGATGCCGATAACAAATAAATCAAATGCAGTAAATGGCATCACCGTGCCACCAATCGATAGGCCCAAGGTGCTAACTGGTGCCGGGAAGCCACGTTCTTCGGCCACCCAGATCATGCCGGCCGCTGCTTGCAGAATTCCTAAAATACCAAGAGATGCAATCACGGGAACTGTTCCGCGCATTGCAGGGCTAGCCAACATTGCTGAACTTCGTCTTCCAGACAACGGGCGCATCACCAGTAAATCAACGGCAACGCCGAGCACAGTACCCACGGCTAGGGCTACGAAAAAAGCCACCCAATATGAGTAGCCATTCATAATCATGGTTGATGCAACATATGTACTAAACATGGCCTGACCCATTTGGGCAAAATTAACAACGCCAGCACCGCGCCAAACTAAAACTAAACCGAGGGCAACGAGAGCATAAATTGAACCGCTGGCAGTTCCGGCAAAAACCGCTGATAAGAATTGTTCCATCGCGCCTGCCCCCTAATATCCCAAGTAAGCAGCGCGCAAAGAGGCATCTGCTTTTAATTCGGCGGCCGGTAAATTTGCGACAACTTTTCCAAGGGAGAGCAAAACTCCATAGTCGGCAACAGCTAGTGCGGAGTTAGCATTTTGTTCTACTAATAAAACAGTTAA
>JBILOR010000125.1:0-3674 GCA_044374325.1 Candidatus Planktophila sp. | reverse complement strand
TGGAAAATTACCTATTCTGACTGGAGGTGCGTCAAATGAATAGCACCCGCACGCCGCTATACAAAGTAGGTCAGATCAAAAAGCATTTCCCAGTTTTGGGTGGAGTTTTGCGACGCACCAAAGGTTACGTAAAAGCTCTCGACGGTGTAGACCTTGAAATTTTCCGAGGTGAAACCGTTTCAGTTATTGGCGAGTCGGGATGTGGAAAAACAACTCTCGGTCGCATGTTGGCGCTACTTGATAAGCCAACAGATGGCGAACTTTCGTTTGACTTTGGTAAAGGACTGCAAGATGTAACTAGTTTGCACGGAAGCGACCAGATGCGCTTTCGTAAAAAAGTTCAAATGATCTTTCAGGATCCATACACCTCATTCAATCCGCGCCAACGTGTTGGTGCTGCAATGGATGAAGTTCTACGAGTTCATGGCGTCAAAGATGAAGCCGAAAGAACCGCACGAATTCTGGAAGCCTGCGAAATGGTCAACATTCGCCCTGAATATCTACAGCGTTATCCGCATGAGTTTTCAGGGGGCCAGCGCCAACGCCTAGCTATCGCTCGCTGTTTGGCGACTAAACCCGAACTGATCATTGCCGATGAAATCGTTTCAGCCCTTGATGTTTCGATCCAAGCGCAAATAGTTAACCTGCTCTTGAAGATTCAAAAAGAGACTGGCCTTTCATTTATTTTTGTGACTCACGATGTTGCTGTTGCTCGTTATGTAGGACATCGAGTTGCAGTTATGTATTTGGGCAATGTAGTTGAAATTCTTCCAGCCGATTCATTACCTGAGGCAGCCGAGCATCCTTATACAATCGCATTGTTATCTGCGGTCCCCAGCATGAATCCAACAGCTAAAGATCACCGAGTTGTATTGCAAGGCGAAGTACCAAGCCCAATTGATATGCCAAGCGGATGTGCTTTCTCGACGCGTTGTCCATCAGTTATGGATATCTGTCGAACCGAACGACCAGTATTAAAAATTTCAAATATCTCAAAGGGTGACCATCAAGTCGCCTGTCACTTAAATAAAGGAGCAAAGTAATGGCGACTAATCCAAAACTACTAAGAGGTGTGGTTCCTCCAGTTTGTACGCCGTTTACCGCCGATTACGAAGTAGATGAAAAATCTCTTCGCCGCCTGATCAACCACCTAATTGATGGTGGAGTTCATGGTCTATTTGTTCTTGGCTCAACCAGCGAAGTTGCATATCTAACTGATAAGCGCCGCGCTGATGTAATTCGCATTGCTATTGATGAAACAGCCGGGCGAGTTCCGGTTGTTGCTGGCGCAATCGATATGACAACTTTCCGCGTTAATGACCATGTGCGTGCGGCAGTAGCAGCTGGCATTGACGGAATCGTGATAACGGCGCCGTTCTATGTTCGCACTCACCCAGAAGAGATCGCACTACATTTCAGATTAGTTAAAGAAGCTTGCGGTGATGTGCCTCTATACGCGTACGACATTCCAGTCGCAGCAAATAACGTAAAACTGGAAACCAGTACAGTGCTAAAACTCGCTAAAGAGGGCGTTATCCAAGGACTTAAGGACTCTTCCGGCAATGATGCTGGAATCAGAGCAGTTATTCTTGGCGCCAAAAAGATGGGGCTGAATGAATTTGTAGTTCTTACTGGCTCTGAACTAACCGTTGATTCAGCTTTGATGTTCGGTGCACATGGCGTAGTGCCAGGTATTGGCAATATTGATCCAGCCGGCTACGTAAAGATCTTTGACCTAGTAGCTGCTGGAGATTACCAAGCAGCCCGCGCAGAACAAGAACGCTTAACTGAGATGTTTGGTTTAGTTGACGTTGGCTCTACCGCGCGCATGGGTCGGGGCTCATCAGCACTTGGTGCGTTCAAAGCTTCGCTAAAACTTCTTGGAGTAATCGAAGATGCCCGCATGGCGCCGCCTCAGATTCCACTTAACGCAGACGAGATTGCTGCAATCATTCCATTCTTGAAGAATGCGGGTCTTTCAGTTAAGTAATGCAACAACAAGCCCTTGCAGTTCGTGGATTCGGTGGATACCGGCAGTATCGAATTCCTGCAATGGCGGTTACTCCATCTGGTCGAGTCATTGCTATTTATGATGCTCGACTTGATTTTGATGATTTGCCCGGACCTGTTGATCTGGTAATTCGTACTAGTGATGACCACGGCAATTCTTGGTCAAAACAAGAAGTGTTTCGTAAACATGAAGGCATTTCAGGTTTTGGCGATGCGAGCATCTTGATTGACCCTAGCGTTGGTGCAAAAGGAAGAATTATTGTTTTTTATCAATGGACAAAAATTGCTGGTTTTTTTGAAAGTACATTAGGCACAGATTCAAATGACCCATTAGTTGCACACATTGCTAGATCTATCTCTGATGATGATGGAGTGACTTGGCGTCACGACATAATCACCGAGCAATTAAAAGATACTAAAACTCCTGGAATTTTTGCTACATCTGGAATGGGTGGTCGCATAACTGATGGTGATTTCGTAGGTAGATTGCTGCAAACCTTTGTATTACGCAGAGAATTTGAGCTTTTATCAGCTATTGGATTTAGCGACGATCATGGTGAAACATGGTACTTAGGCGCTCTTATTCCTGGTGGAAATGAAACCGCAATCGCTGGATTACCTGACGGATCGGTTCTAGTGCACTCTCGGGCAACACCCCACCGAATCGTAGGCAGATCACTAGATGGTGGAAAAACCCTAGATTCATTAAACGCTGATCTCGCCCTGAGCGATCCAAGTGATAACGGATCTCTATACGTTCTCAAAAACGGCGATGTTATTTGTACACATAACCACGATTCGGATTTACGTAGAAATACAGTCATGAAGAGATCGGCAGATGGCGGAGAAACATGGTCATCAGCTATCTGTATAGAACCCAATAGCTCTGCATACTCAACAGCGTGCGAATTAGAAGATGGTTCGATTGGTGTTTTATATGAGAGAAATGCCTACCAAGAGATCGTCTTTGCCAAGTTTTTTGATTATGAATTTCAACCGATTGACAGCGTTGTTAATACAACCCAAACCACAACGGA
Source organism: Candidatus Planktophila sp. (assembly GCA_044374325.1). GTDB lineage: Bacteria > Actinomycetota > Actinomycetes > Nanopelagicales > Nanopelagicaceae > Planktophila. The sequence continues at coordinate 627 of JBILOR010000125.1, read as the reverse complement.
AATTGAATTCACTGTGGTGCCAAGATATATCAGGCCGGGTAGAAATCAAGAAGTCGAAGCTCATATAAAAAGCGCGCCGACAGTTCCGGAAGTAGATATGAATGGTTTTAACATCACCGAAAGAAAAGAAGTTGGGCCAGCAGGTGGAACAACTAGTGGAGATTCTCTCTATACCGCCGATGAACTTGAAAGAATTTTAGGACCCATTACTCCAGGCATACATGTAGGCGATGAAGTCAGGTTTAGCGCCCGGATTTCAAATCAATTGTCGTGTCCAGTGGTAAATCTAAAAATAGTGGATCGGTTTGGAGAAACAATTTGCGAATTTGATTCAATTGCAGCTGGAGAGAAGGAATGTGTTTTGGATATTCGCCAAAAGGTTACCAAGGATGATGCAACAGCTGGGTCTGCGTGCTTTTACTTTGAATTAACTGGTGCAATCCGCAATTCGAAGGGCGCAGAGATCTCACTTTTCACAAAGGTTTTTACTGCGGAGATCTCAATTAATTAGCAAGCAAAAATGGAATTCATTGGCGAGTAGCGACAATGTTTATTAGACTGTTGTCGTGCCTCAATACAAAGTAGCGATAGTCGGAGCCGGCCCTGCCGGTTATTTCGCTGCGCAGG
>JBILOR010000025.1:0-12894 GCA_044374325.1 Candidatus Planktophila sp. | reverse complement strand
CAGATCCTCTCAGCCATAAATTCTCGGCTCCCGCAAAGCAAACTATAGCCATTAAGGCAGCAAAAAGTATTGCGATAAGAGAGAATTATCCCGTGCAGAAGTATGGATATTTAGCGATGCTGGCTTTTACGCTTTTTGGATCTATCTGGCTAGAAGTGTTTTTAAAAGTCAATGTACTTCGCAGATTTAAGCGATTGATTTTGAGCATTTTGCCCACGGCTCTCTTTTTCTTGATTTGGGATGCCTACGCAATTGATCGCGGCCATTGGTATTTTGATAAGAATCAGATACTGGGAATATTTGGACCATTCGGGATTCCGCTGGAAGAGTTCATGTTTTTCTTGATTGTGCCGCTTGCCGCCGTGTTAACTATTGAAGCAGTGCGAACTGTAAAGAAACATTGGAAAGTTGGGGATGAGTCATGACCTATACCCAAATTGCGCTGATCGCAGTTTTCATCGCTTCATTTATTGATCTCGAAGTGCTTAAGACTAAGCTATTAAAACGAAAAGTTTTCTGGACTTCGTATGCAATCATCGTGCCGTTTCAGCTGCTAACTAATTGGTGGCTTACGTCAAGAGAAATCGTCATGTATAGCGAAGATGCAATCCTGGGGCCTCGCATTGCATCTGCGCCTATGGAAGATTTGTTTTTTGGCTTTGCTTTGATTCTTTCGGTAATGGCAACCTGGGTTTATCTAGGTCGTAAGGCACATAAGAACTAACGAGCGGCAATCGCCTTTATGTAAGCCTTGCCAGCAACTCGCATTCGACGACCGGTCGAAGTTTTTGCTCGCTTATTGAATACGTCATAACCAATTGCTTCAACTTCATCGACAATGCCACAATAAAGTTCGCTAGCAGCCTCGATACAAGGTCGACTGGCTGGCTCCAACTGCAAGATGCCGGGAGTCGCCTCTCGTTGCAACTGGCGCACGCGCTCGATTTGAAACTTTAGCGCAGCTGTAATTTGCGGAGTTAATTTTCTGGCTTCTAACATTTCGCGATCAACTCCGAATTGTGCTAACTCATCTTGAGGCAGATAAACCCGGCCGCGATCTAAGTCTTCGCCCACGTCGCGAATAAAATTAGCTAACTGAAAAGCGACGCCCAATTTTTCGGCAGGTTCGTAAGCCGCTTGACTCAAAGGGCCCAAAATAGGGACCATTTCAAGGCCAATTACCGCCGCCGAGCCATATACATATTCCATAAGAGCTTCGTAATTGGCATATTCAGTGACGGTTAAATCCATAGTCATTGAATGTAAAAATGCCACAAAATGTTCGTGGGGGATAGCAAAGCGATTTACGGTATCAATTAGGGCGCGACCAACTTGATCATTTGAGTTGCCACTCTTGAGCCCCGCAAGAACGCCATCGCCCCAAGTTTTTAACTCAGCGGCTTTTTCAGCATCAGTTTGCGTCGAAGCAAGGTCATCAACAATTTCATCGGCATAGCGAGCAAATCCATAGAGAGCATGCACAAATGGCCGTTTTGCTTTCGGCAGAAGCAAGGTAGCTAAATAGTAGGTCTTGCCATGCAGCGCATTTAGTCGCTTGCATTCTTCATAAGATGCCCGCAACTGCGAGTCAGTTATTCCGGCAGCAGTTAGTTCATCCATTACTTAACTGGGCCCACAATTCGTTCAGCGGCTAACCGGCCTGAAATCAAGACCATTGGCACGCCAACACCAGGTTGAGTTCCTGAGCCAGTGAAAACTACATTTTCAAAACCTTTAGCCAAGTTGCTTGGTCGGAAAGGTCCGGTTTGGAAGAAAGTATGTGCACTCGCAAATGGTGCTCCTGCTTCCATACCCATCGCTTCCCATTCCAGCGGAGTTGTTAAGTGTTCAACTTCAATTGCATCGCCGAAACCGTCGTAACCGCGTTCTTCAAGAGTGGCAATCATTTGATCACGATAAGGCTTTGACTCTTTGCGCCAATCAATATCGGCAGTTAAATTTGGAGTTGGATAAAGAACGTAATAACTCTGCTTACCGGCAGGGGCTAGATCAGGATCGTCATGAGTTGGCACGGTTACGAGCACACTCGGGTCACTCATTAGTTGCTTCTTATTGATTAGCTCATCAAAGACGCCATCCCAAGATTTACCGAAGTGAATATTGTGGTGTGCAATGTGATCATACTTTTTGCTTGAACCAATCAGCATGGTTGCGCAAGATGGCGAATAGCGCAGGCGCTTTACTGAACGTGGAGATTTGCCTAAGAGATCACGCCAAGCAACAGGTAGATCTGGGTTTAAGACCACAGCATCACAGGTAATGCGCTCACCTTTATCGGTAATTACTGCCTTGGCGCGACCATTCTCAAAATCAATCTTGGTAACGCTGGTGCTGTACTTAATTTCTACCCCATGCTTTTGGGCAGCGGCAGCGAGTGCTACGGGAACTGCATGCATTCCACCCTTAGGGAAGAAGACGCCATTTACTGAATCCATGTAAGCAATTACCGCGTAAATTGCTAAGGCTTGTTGTGGACTTACACCCGCATACATGGCCTGGAAGGAGTAGACCTTTTGCAGGCGCGGATCCTTTAGATACTGATTAACTTTTGGTTGCAACTTTCTAAAACCACCCAGAGCCACTAAGCGTGCCAAATTTGGTGTTAATAGATTTAATGGCGAATCAATATTGCGATCAATAAAGTCATTCATTTCATACTTATATAACTTAGTCACAAAATCTACATACTTGCGATATCCCAAGGCTTCAGCTGAACTCACAGTGCGAGAAATTTCAGCTTCCATCTCATCTGTATTTGCGTGAACATCGATTTGCGAACCATCGTCATAGAACGCCCGATAAAGTGGCTTCAGCGGCATCAAGTCGACCCAGTCTTTTAATTCTTCACCAACGCAATTGAAAGCATCGTTGATTAATGAGGGCATAGTCAAAACAGTTGGGCCAGTATCAAATGAATAGCCGTCGCGTTTCAACAAGCCACTACGTCCACCCGGGACTGACTCGCGTTCGATGATCGTTACTTTGCGGCCTGCGCCGGCTAACCGCAAAGCTGCGCTTAATCCAGCATAGCCAGCACCGACCACAACTACATGATCGCTTGGACCCTTAATTTGCTTAACCATTTATTCTCACGTATTTCTTTTAGTAGCGATGATTGCCATTTCGGTCAATAGTTTGCGCGCTTGCGAGTCAATTTCATCGCGGTTTATTGCTTCAAGTGCGGTCGATGTCAGTTCTTCAATCAAATCTTCTACGTGCATGGCAGCGCCAGTTTCAGCGATGATCTCTTGCAATCGCGCGATGGCACTTTCGGAAATATTGTGATTTCCAAACTCCTTAAGAAACTCAGCTTCAGCGGGACCAGAAATTCGATCATGAGTCATGGCCATCAAAACGGTGCGCTTACCTTCACGCAGATCATCGCCGGCTGGTTTTCCTGTGACTTTAGGGTCTCCAAAAACGCCAAGCAAGTCATCGCGCAATTGGAAAGCTTCGCCAAGTGGCAAACCAAATTCAGAATAGATCGAAACAATTTGCGAACGCTTATACGCATCAGGAATAGCAATTGCAGCGCCAAGGTGAAGTGGGCGTTCGATTGTGTATTTGGCAGATTTATAGCGCGCAATATTGAGCGCTTGCGCAACACTTTGAGTTCCACGAGCTTGCTCAAAAACATCTAGATACTGACCCGCTATTAACTCAACACGCATTTCATCATGAACGCCTAGAGCGGAAAGTAAAGAGTCGCTATTAATTCCAGAACTATTCAGCATTTGATCTGACCAAATAAGTGCCAGATCGCCAATTAAGACAGCTGCTGATAAACCAAATTGAGTTGCTTTACCTTGATACTTTTCGGATTCATGCATTGACTCAAATAACTTATGAATCGCGGGCTCGCCACGTCTGGTATCTGAGGCATCCATCAAATCGTCATGAACTAATGCACAGGCTTGCAACAATTCCAAACTAGCAAAAGCGCGAATTTCGGCATCACTTAATTGTGAACCAGCGCCCAAGGCGCCAACGGCAGCAAAGAGGGGTCTAAATCTTTTTCCACCATTTACGACAAAGGCGGTCAAACTTGTAGCTGCTGGCTTTAATTCGGGTGCGATCGAATTGAAGTACTCGCTTTGATTAGATAGAAAATCCTTGAGTTGAGCCTCAACTTGCTCGCGCAAAGATTTAAGTTGCTCAAGCGGTAGAGCAGATGCCTCAGGTTTCACGCGCGTAACGATACGCTGACCTAGTGGCTATTCGCGCGACCAAATACTCTTTTGAGTTCTTTCCGCCCAAAGATCAGGCTGGCGAAGAACGTCTTTGGGCTGCCATGTCTGCGCTCGAACCGATTGCCCCAGATTTCATTTCGGTCACATATGGCGCAGGGGGATCAACCCGTGATCGCACAATTCGCATAACTTCAGAGATCACCGAACGAACCTCGATTCCAACAGTTGCCCACTTAACTTGCGTTGGCTCATCCCGCGGCGAACTGATTGAAATTTTGCAGAAATATAAAGAAGCAGGCATTCACAGCATTCTTGCGCTGCGTGGCGATCCATCGGGCGGGCCAAGCGCGCCATGGGTGCCTACAGTTGGCGGATTCAACCATGCCGATCAATTAGTTGAGCTAGCAATGGAAGTTGGCGGCTTTGAAGTTGGCGTTGCAGCTTTTCCTGATGGCCACCCAGCATCACAAGGCGATCTAGGCAAAGATATCGAAGTCCTAATTAGAAAAGAATCTTTGGGTGCCAGCTTTGCTACTACTCAATTTTTCTTTGAAGCAAAGAGTTACCAACGACTAGTCGAGGCTCTTGCTGCTAAAGGTTCAAACTTGCCAATCATTCCGGGCATCTTGCCAGTGACCAATGTTAAGCAATTAGTGCGCATGGCTGAGCTGAGCGGAACTCCGATCCCGGCAAACATTTTGGCGAGATTCTCGAAAATCGAAGCTGATCAAGAAGCCGTTCAGAAACTCGGCATTGAAATCGCTACCGAACTGTGCGAACAGTTACTTGAATTAGGCGTTCCAGGTCTGCATTTTTATACCATGAACACTTCTACTGCCACACTTGAGATATATCGAAAGTTGGTCACCAAATGATTAGCAAAAAAGATTTCTATAAGCGTTGGAGTGAATTGCATGGCAATGCCAAAATCTCGGGCATCGTTCACGCTTGGCTGGCAATTTCATATCGGTTTGCGCTAATTGCAACCCTGCTACGTATCTCACCAAATGTACTTACTTTGCTCGGCTTGATTTCGGCAATCGGTACCGCACTAATTCCGTTTTCATATTGGGCGATAGCTTTGGTTGTCCTATCACTTATCTTTGATGGTATCGATGGAAGCGTGGCTATTTTCCAACGTCGCGAAAGTGCATGGGGTGCGGTTCTGGATTCAGTGGCCGATCGTATTAGTGAGGCTGCTTGGGCTTATGCGCTCTATCAAGTTGGAATTCCGCTCGAAATTGTAGTTGGCTTATGGCTAGCTGCCTCGGTGCAGGAATACGCCCGCGCTAGATTGACCGCCTTTGAAGTTAAAGATTTAGGCGTCGTCACTTTTGCTGAACGTCCAATGCGTGCGAGTTTGTTATTTATCATTCTTATTGCGTGGCAGTTAGAGATTCCTGGCTTAGCAGCTATCGCAGGTGCTTTCTTAGTTATGCAAATTATTGGTGCACTTCAAGTAATGCGCTTTGGCTATAAACAACTTCGCTAACGCGCACGACCGATTGCATTTGCCACAATTTCGGCACTGATTCCAACTAATGGCAATCCACCACCTGGGTGCGTTGAGCCGCCTACACAGAACAAATTCTTAATCGGTGAGCGATTTTTTGTGCGCAAGAAGGCAGCTGATGCACTGTTGCTCGAGGTTCCGTAAATCGAGCCACCAGGTGCCATTACAGATTCTTGTAAATCTAACGGCGTACGAATTTCAAGAACATCTAGACGCTCGCGAATTTTGATACCACGCGCCTCGATTTGATCAATAATTGAATTGGCGTATTTGTGTTTGAAATTTTCATCGCGCCAATCAAAGCCACTCTTGCCACTTTCATCATGACGCGGAGCATTAACTAATACAAACCAGCTTTCATGGCCAGCATCCTTCACCATCAGCGGGTCATTAGGTGCGCAGATATAAATGGTGGGATTTTCTACCGGTTTCAATTGGGTAAAGATCGCTTCAAACTCAGCGTCATAATTTACCGGAAAGAGAATTGTGTGGTGATTTAGTTTTGCCTCAGATTCAGCTGGTCGTAAACCTAACAGAAGTGAGAAGCCAGCTAATGACTTTTGCGTCTTTGCCAAGTTCTTACGTTCACTCTTAGCGCGCTTTTCAGTAGGACCAATTAGTTTTTGATAAGTAAGGCTGGCATCGCTATTTGAAACAATAAAATCAGCTGAGATCTGGGTGCCATCAGTTAACGTGATTCCAGTTGCAACACCTTTAGTTGTTTGAATATTTGCTACTGGAGAATTTAAATGAATCTTGACGCCTAAATCTAAACAGCGTTTTTCTATCGCCACAGATAACTGGCCAATTCCACCAGCTAAATGCCAGGCCCCGAAAGCTTCCTCGACGAAGGCAATGCTGAGTAGCACTGCCGGAGCTTTGCGAGGATCAGAGCCGCTATATGTGGCATAGCGGTCAACGATGTATCGCAGTCGTTGATCAGTTAATTTCTCGGTTGCAAGCTCGCGCAGTGATTTAAATGGTGCGATAACCATTAAATCTCGCAACAAGGTAACTCGTTTTAACAGGGCGGCGATCGAAGTAAGTTCAGATTCAATAAAGGGTTCGCGCGAGACATCCCACATTGCTTCGGCACGTTTCATGATTTGATCCCACTCAGCTGCTGCTTCGCTTCCAAAGGAAGCAGTGATCGCTTGCAGAGTTTGGTAGCGCGAGAGGTTGGCAAACTTAACGCTGGAGCCATCGACAAAGCGATAGTCAAAAGCTGGATCAACTGGAATCTGAGTTAGTACATCTTCCATAATCGGCCCAGTCTTTAAAAAGAAGTCACGGTAAACGGCGGGCAACGTAAGAAGTGATGGACCAGTATCAAAGGCATAGCGACCAATCCATTCGGTACGACACTTTCCGCCGACAAAGTTAGCTGCTTCAAAAATTTCAACTTGATGACCAGCTTTTGCAATTCGAGCTGCGGCACTCATGCCACCAATGCCAGCGCCAATCACAACTACCTTGCTCATAGCGTGCGCCCTTTCCATTGAACTTTTCCACGGGCAGTCCATGAGTAAATAATCAGGTAAATCAGCAACAAGGTTGAAATCGGATGCAAGAAAGAATCTAGGAACCTGCCACCAGAAGCACGAGCTGCAATGATGCGAGAAAGGATGACAAACTCAAATGCGAATAAACCGGCCGAAAAACCCGCGATCATGCCCAGAAGCGGAAGAATTCCAGTTAAGAATAAGAAAAAGATTGCAACAATCGAACCAAACCTTGAACCGAAGGCCGCCCAAAGCGATTTACCGTATCCAGCTTTAACTTCGGCCCATGAGTTATACATGTGGCAGGTTGCAATATTTGAACCGTCAGCCACACAACCTTTGAATCCATTTCGCAACAAGGTGCGTGCAAGTTCCATGTCATCGACAACTGCCATCTTTGCTGCTGAGTACCCAGAAACTGCGGCAAGTGCGCTTTCACGAACGGCAAAGAATTGCCCATTAGCTACTGCAAGTGCCGGCTTACCTGATTTTTCAGCAATTCGAAGCGGCACTGTTGATAACCAAGACCATTGAAGTAGTGGCTGAATCATTCGTTCACCAAAAGATTTTGCGATCTGTTTTGGATACGGCGAGACGAAATCAAGCTTTTGATCGACTAATAAATTTAGAGCAGCGCAAATTGCTCGTGGCGCTAAACGCACATCAGCATCAATATTTACGATGTAGTCGGCTTTGGCGTTAGAACGTAATTGCTCAAGTGCCCATGGTTTTCCGAGCCAACCTTCTGGCAGCAACTGGCCACTTGAGATTGAGAATCTTTTGTCACCTGCAACTTCACGTTTTAAAAGCTCGAGAGTTTCATCTTCGGAATTGTCATCCAAGAAATAAAAGGTGAGATCAGAGATTCCAGTCTGGGCTTTTAGCGATGCCACCAGTTCAACAATATTTGCAGCCTCATTGCGAACTGGTAGAAGAACTGCAACAGAGGCCGATAAGTCGCGACCATTGCGGGGGATACGAATTGATTGCGCATTTATGAAAGTCAATACAAACATGGCCAGCGTAAGAACTAAAGAAACATTTAGCATATTAAGTATTTATGGGCGCCCAAGCCAGCGAGCGAAAAAGTATGGTGCTAGCGCCAAGGTGTAGAAGAAGCCAGCAAACAGTGCAACACCTGGACGACCAAAGAAGAAAAGATTCGAAACAATTCCGCCAAACCAGCTCCAGGCCAAGAAAACATCAGCTGCTAAAAGTGAGGACCCGTATTTACGCTGCTCTTTAGGTAAGGAAAAATTAAGAATTGCCATTAACGTTATTCCAGCTAGTAGCCAGCCAAACATATTTGACAGTGGAATCTCAGGTTGAAACGGAACATGAGAGCCCGTGACTTCCCATTTCCAGCGACCAGCACCAACCATCTGTGGGTCAAGAAAAAGATCCCAGGCCATTAACGCAAAGCCGCCGTAGAGGAATGTCCATTTCTTGGTCATCCGTCGTGCAACGATCAGTAATGGGTGAGCCATCATCGCCCAAGCAAATGGAACTACAAGTGGAATTCCAAGTAATTGCGGACCTAAGGATGGGTCGTAAGAGTATGTTCCAAATGGCCAGCCAGTGCTTTCGCCAATGAGTTCAATGAAGAAGGCAAATGGCAAAGTAATTAGTAAATAGCGACGTGTGTATTTCCAACCGTAAAAGAGACGCGCATGTACGCACATGGCAGCAGTGCCAAAGTAAACAGTTGCAATGGTTACGACTCGAAGGGCTTCGCCAGAGAGGAGCGGGTAAGACATTTGCAAGAAAAGGGCTGCAACCATCGTGCCGACCTGAAGGCCATTTGCAAACGGCGATACGCCTCGGCGCTGACGGCGAGGTGCATAGTTACGAATGGACATGTGCCTAGTCTGCCCTATTTAGGCAAGTTAAATCGTGCCCCTGATCTCGCGCACGGCGAATCGGGCAAAAAGTTCCTCGGCATACCAATCAAACTCAGCGGTTTGGGCAATAGCCTTTTGATGCGCTGCGCCTTTGTATGCAAAATCTTTGATCGCCTGCGTCGACTCCCAGAGTGAGAAAGTGCCTTGTAAGCCAATAGGCGCTTCACCGATACCGATGGTCGAAATCAAGCCAGGACTGGAATGAAGACTTGCAGTTACTGGCGGCACTGATTTAAAGAATCTCCTGGTCTCGCTGGCTTTGATGCGAGCACGAGTAATCGCAACAATTTGACCTTCAAAATTAGCTGGCGCACTTGGCTCGAAAGGTTTTTGTTTTGACCACAAACCAGTTGCGGCAATTGGATCAAGTACCACTCGAAATTCTGAGACTGATTTCTTACGCCATGCTCGAATGGTTGATGAACTATCTAGCGCCGCTAACTGGTTCTCTGGGAGAACGACCAAGCAACCCCAACGAGTCGGGTCAGCATCTGATGGCGTAAAAGTTTCGCCTTTGCCGCAACCTAACATTTTGGCAAATGTCACGCCGCGGCTCCGACGCAATAGCGTGCGATCTATCGCCATACGAAATAGCGCAAATGGAATATTAACTCGCGAAATCTTCCAGAAATAAATAACGGTAATCACTTAGTCAACTTTGCAATTTCTGCGACTAGGCGATCTGGGTAATCCCACATTGGTGCATGTCCACAACTTTCCCAATTAACCCACGTTGCATGCTTTGGCGCCAACGACTTTTCTTGACATGAGTTAGCAGGCAAGGTTTTATCGCTGTCACCAAAGACAATTGTTACTGGCACAGTTGGTGATACTTCTTCGTCAAATCGTTTTTTTAACAACGCATCCCATGCTGGAAAATAACCGGCTGAATTAGCCAGAGCCAGAGTCGCATCTAAACAGAGCTGATAAGAAAATTTACGCCAGTTTGGGCTCACATCGGAAAAGCCCATCTTGCGGCCCCACTCATATTTAAGCCCAAAGGGTGAAACAACTTTCAAACTACTCGCCAAATTTCGCGCAATTGCAGTTCCTGGATATCGCACATTAAATGGTGCTAACCAAAGCCCAGCAGGTGCTAAGCCTAAAATGCTGGCAACGCGTTCTGGCTTCATTGCGGCAAGTTCTAGCGCAGTCCAACCACCCAATGAGTTGCCAACAAGATGTGCCTTGCTGATGCCAAGTGAATCCATAGTTTCTAAAACATACTCCGCTAAAGATTTAGGACTCATATCTAGGCCCGCTGGCAATTGCGTTTCGCCATGGCCAGGCAGATCAACAGTTATCACGCGATATGTTTTGGAAAGTTCTGGCACAACAGTTTGCCAAGCAGTAGCTGCTGAACCCATTCCATGGATGAGGATTAACGGTAGGCCGGAATTGGCAGAACCGTATTCTTTAAAGTTAAGAATCAATTATTCGCCAACTACCATTGGTTTAGCTGAAGTGATTGCCAATAGTTCAGCAAACGAAGTTGGATATACAGCGTGCGGGTGGCCAGCGGCCGCCCAAACTACTTCGTAATCATTTAAAGCTTGATCTATCAGAATTGTTGTGGAGGAGACCCAGCCAATAGGCGCGACTCCGCCAATAGAAAAGCCAGATTGCTCTTTTACATAATCAGCATCAACTCGACCAAGCTGGTCAATTCCTAATTTACTCGCTACCAAATCAGTATTAACGCGATGTCGCCCACTAGTAATAATTAAAAGCGGTGAACCGTCGGGCAATTTAAAGATTAACGAAGAGGCAATTTGGCCAACTTCAATGCCGAGAGCAGCTGCAGCTTCTGCTGCGGTACGGGCGCTATCGGATAGAACTTTAATCTGGCCAGTACAACCATTTTCTTGCAGCGCAGCGATCACACGCTTTACTGCTGCTTTCTCGAGTACGCCATCCATGGCTACAAAATACCTGCTTTAGAAGACCCACGCATTTAATAGCGTGAATGCTGAGATGGAAAATAGCAAGGCTGCAAAAGCCCGTTTCAGGAGTTCGGGCGAAACCCCAGCGCTCTTGCCCGAAGCCAATTGCGAGATAACAACAGCAGATATAGCCATTGCAATTGGTGTTGACCAATTTACTTCACTCCAAATTTTATAGTGGCCTAAGAATGCGGCAATTGAATTTAAAGTAATAATTAATAGCGAAGTGCCAGCTGCTTTGTTTTGCGGAACCCGGAAGAATAGAACTAGAACAGGTATAGCTAAGAAGCCGCCTCCGATTCCAAATAAACCGGTCATACAGCCAATCACTAGGGAAACAAGAATTAGTGCCCAAGCTGGCATCTTTCGTTCTGGGCCAGATGTGAAAGGTTTTAAGAGCATTGAGGTTCCGGCAACTAGAAGAACTAGTGAGAAACCGGTCAAGATGAAGCGTTCGCTAAGTTGATCTGCAATTAGCGAAGTTGAAATATTGGTAGTTAAGCCAAGTGCGCAAATGATCAGGGCCTCTTTAACCAGCACATCTTTGCTTTTAAATTTAGGAACCAAGCCTGAGGCTGCGGCAAGTAATACGACCGCTAGCGCTGCAGTTGTTGCGTGGCTAGCCGAGAAATCAAAAACATAAATCAGAATTGGCACTGAAAGCATTGCGCCACCCGCGCCAATAAAACCTAAAACTCCGCCAATTAGTACGCCAGCAAGTAATCCTTCGATGATTAGCACTGGTAGATAATGGCAGAACGCCCCCGGAAATATGCTAGATATCTCCGGGGGCGTTCTGGCCAAGCCTTAAGTTATTTAAAGTTCACTTAACCTTAAATTAACGGGTGAAGCTAAAGAATGCAGATGTGATGCTTGGACCAAAATCTGTACCAGTTGAAACTAGTACGAAGATGATTAGCGCAGCGCCAGCCATTGCTAGATTCTTGAAGAAGGCGATGCTCTCGTTCTGCTTTGCAGTCGCATCAGTTTCTTTCCAGAACGCATGCATTAGGAATGATGTTGGAATTAGGAATAGTGCGATAAGTAGCGCGCCTAGGTCAGCGTAAATTCCAAGGGCGATGTAGAGGCCGCCAATCAGGATCATCAGACCAGAAACGATCACGCCGAGCTTGGCTGCAGGAACCTTCTTATATTTGGCATAGCCAGTCATTGCCTCAAGCTTGGTGAGGTGTGCGATACCGGAATTGATGAAGAGCAGCGCGAAAAGTACGCGGCCGATTACTAGTACTACGTCCATGGGACTCCTTCTTACTTATTTGGGTTATTTGAGTTTGCGGTGGGGATTAAGTGTGTTGCTTACTTGGCTAGAGTAGAGCAAAAGTAGTTGAAAGTTAAACTATTTTGAGGTGTGTCGCGCCTGCGGGAGCCACTTGCGCCTGTCAGTAGGGGGCGGTACTTTTCGAACATCTGTTCGAATATCCACAGGAAAATCAGGAGCACCAGCAAAATGTCAGCCAATACCGCACCTATCGTCGTTGCCGGCCCAGAAGTTATGACCGATGGCGCAGCAACTCCAATTGAATTTACTTATCGCGGTCGACGCTTTCGAATTCATGCAGTGCTTACTAGATGGTGCGAAGCAGGTGGCTGGTGGAACCGCATCAGCGATGGCATCTATCGCCCCGATGATCAAGCCCGCGCACTTTGGCGCGTTGAGGCAGCACCAATTGGCGCACTAACTACCTTCGAACTCGAACGCGATGAGATCTCGGGGCAATGGATTATTCGTAGCGTTTAGCTGCGCTAATTCCATGAACTTTTAACTATGAGTTTCATTCACCTACATGTTGCTAGCGCGTACTC
>JBILOR010000124.1:0-3792 GCA_044374325.1 Candidatus Planktophila sp. | reverse complement strand
CTTGAGCTTTAACTAAGGCATCGGCCATGACTAAACGACCTTCAGCATCAGGATTTAAAACTTCGATGGTTTTTCCACCATACATAGTGTGAATATCACTTGGGCGAGTGGCGTTATCAGAGATCATGTTTTCAGCCATTGCTGCCCAAACATCAATTGCAATTGGTAACTTCAAAGCTGCGATAGCCAAGACTGCGGCGCTAACAGCAGCAGCTCCGCTCATATCTGATTTCATCGCTTCCATGCCGGCCGCTGGCTTTAATGCGTATCCACCAGTGTCAAACGTGATTCCTTTTCCAACAAAAGCTAATTTCTTCTTCGCCTTTGGTGGGTTATATGCAATGTGCAATAGACGTGGTGGATTAGCCGATCCTTGGCCAACACCTGAGATGCCACCGTATCCGCCATCGCGCAATTGCTTTTCATTTAAGATTGAAACTTTCAAATGCGCAGTTGATCCACCGAGAGCTTTAACTGCTGCGGCAAATCGTTTAGAGAATGAATCTGGGGTTAAATGACTAGGGGGAGTATTGATTAAGTCACGAACCAACTTTGTATATTCGCCGATGATTACAGCGCGCTTTACCGCTGCTTTCGCCTCAGCTGAATTCGCCAGTTTGGTTTGAACGGTTGCACCGACTAACGGAACTTTGCGTTCTGCTTTAGAAGAACCACGGAACTCATCAAATGCATAAGCACCAAGGGTCATACCTTCGGCGATTGCGGCAACTTGCTCAATTGAATTTGCGGGCAACGAGATGGCTGCACTTTTCTCGCCTGCTAAAGCGCGCGAAGCAGCACCGGCTGCGCGACGCAAGACTTCATGCGCATACTCTTTCTTAGCCTCACCTAGACCAGTAAATACCAATAACCGAGTAGTGGAACCTGGCAACTTAGTAATTTCATTGGCAGCACCTGTTGCGCCGAGATCTTTAAGCGCTGAGAGTAGAGACTTTTCGTCGAGTGAAACCGAGCCTGATTCAATTTTTAAGGTATCCGCCTTGGCTCCTTTAGCTAAGCCCACAATTAAAATATCGTCGGAAACTAAGGCATCGGATAAACGGATTGATTTCATGACTCTCCTAATTCGGTCGTTCTCTGGTCCTCAATAAAGCGCACTTGAACTTGGCTGAGTCTAAAGCAGGAAACTCAGAATATGTAGCGATAGATTGTGCGCCATGAAGCAATCTCCAATACATGAGCGCCACTTAGCACGTAATGCCAAGATGGCCGATTTTGGTGGTTGGCTGATGCCGATCGAATATCCCGGGGCCGGTGTACTAGCTGAGCACGCGGCAGTGCGTGAGCGGGTTGGTCTCTTCGATGTTTCGCATCTTGGAAAAGCATCCGTTGTTGGCGAAGGCGCAATTGAGTTTTTGAATTCGATGCTGACTAATGACTTAACCAAGATTGCCGATGGGGCCGCTCAATACTCAATGTTATGCAACAGTGCAGGCGGCGTGATTGATGATTTGATCGTATATCGCAATTCGCCAACTGATTTCTTTATTGTACCTAACGCCTCAAACACCACTGCCGTCGTCGCAGATCTACATGAAAAAGCACCTAACGAGATTGCAGTAACTAATCTGCATAATGAATATGGCGTAATTGCACTACAAGGCCCACACGCGGCTGCCGTTTTAGCGCACTTTGGTTTAAAAATCGAAATCGATTACATGGCATTTACTTATGTTTCAATTGCAGGTTGCGATGTCATTGTTTGCCGAACTGGATACACCGGCGAATATGGTTTTGAAGTTCTTCCAAAATGGAACCAAGCGTTAACTGTTTGGGATGCGCTAGTTCAACAAGTCGAAGCGAACAATGGTTTAGTTTGTGGCCTTGGTGCTCGTGACACTTTGCGCACTGAAATGGGCTACCCGCTTCACGGACATGAACTCTCTCTTGAAATCTCACCAGTTATGGCAAGTGCCAGTTGGGCAGTCGGTTGGAACAAAGCAGATTTCCAGGGCGGCGAAGTCTTGAATGAGCAGAGGCGAAACGGGGTCACTCGCCGACTAGTTGCCCTTAAATCACTAGACCGCGGAATTCCGCGCCCCGATATGCAAGTTCTACATGACGGAGCTGAAGTCGGAATCGTGACCAGCGGGACATTTTCACCAAGTTTAAAGGTCGGAATTGCCCTTGCATTAGTTGATTCGAAATTTAAAATTGGCGAACAACTGCAGATTGATGTGCGTGGTCGCACTTCAAACGTTGAGATAGTTAAGTTACCTTTTATGCCATCGCACGTTCGCTAAGAAACTAGGGGAGAGACAAAATGGAATATCGCCGCTTGGGTAACACTGGAATGTACGTTTCTGAGATTGCCTATGGAAACTGGATCACCCACGGCAACCAAGTTGAAGCTACAGCGGCAAATGCTTGCGTGAAGGCCGCTTTTGATGCTGGCATCACGACCTTCGATACCGCAGATGTATATGCGGGTACCAAGGCTGAGACTATTTTAGGTAAAGCTCTCAAAGGCATAAAGCGTGAGTCATACGAGTTGTTCACCAAAGTTTATTTTCCAACTGGTACTGGCAAAAATGATCGTGGCCTTTCACGTAAACACATCATTGAATCTTGCAACGCTTCGCTAAAGCGTTTACAAACAGATCACATTGATCTCTATCAAGCGCATCGCTTTGATTATGAAACCCCACTTGAAGAAACCTTAAGCGCTTTTGATGATTTGATTCGCCAAGGTAAGGTGCATTACATCGGCGTCTCGAATTGGAAACACACTGAAATTCAGGATGCTTTAAAAATTCAAGACGATAAGGGTTACAACCGAATCGTTTCGAACCAACCTTCGTACTCGGCAATTTATCGAGTTATCGAAGCCAAGATCGTGCCACTTTGCCAGCGCGAAGGCATTAGCCAGATTGTTTATTCACCGTTAGCGCAAGGCGTGCTAACCGGAAAATATCTGCCAGGCAAGAAAGTCCCAGCTGATTCACGTGGCGCGAATAAAAACAATACGGGTCAATTCATGCAAGGCATGATGAATGATGAATTCTTGGGCCATGTAGCTAAGTTGCAGCCAATTGCAGATGCTCACGGAATCACTATGTCCCAGTTGGCACTCGCTTGGATTCTAAGTAATCCAAATGTAGCCAGTGCAATTATGGGTGCTACTAAACCTAAGCAAGTTACCGAAAATGCTAAGGGCAGCGGAATTAAACTCGAAGCATCAGTGATCAAAGAAATTAATGCGGTGCTGAAGCCAATTGTTAAAACTGATCCAGAGTTGGTCAGTAGCCCAAAACCCCGCGCTTAGTTACTTTTTCTTTTGGTATGCCGCTGATGGCTTAGGTGCGCGTAAGCGGCGCATCTGAGTTGAGCGTAACCAGCCATACATGCCAAGACCCTTGGTATTTGCATCTGGGAACTTTTCGCTGATCTGCTTCTTGAGTTTGCGGCTCAAGAAGAAACCATCAACAACTGCAAATAGCAGAACTGTGTACATAAGCACGATCGCAATGACATTAACTGTCATGTTTGGTACCACTGAGAAAAGTAAAACTACAAAAATAATTGGCAAGAAGAATTCACCAATAGAGCGACGATTATCAACTTCGTCGCGCACAAATCGACGCACTGGGCCTCGATCGCGAAGTGGCAGCGCGTTCTCATCGCCACGCAGGTATGCCTCACGGGCAGCGACGCGTCGTTCACGAGCTAAGGCTTTATCGCGCTTCTTTGCTTCTTTGCCAATTACTGGCGCAAGTGTTGAAACCTTGCGCTTTGATTCGGCATCTTTTCGAGAAGGTGTAGGACGACCTT
>JBILOR010000024.1:0-13041 GCA_044374325.1 Candidatus Planktophila sp. | reverse complement strand
ACTGAGCTACAGGCGCATTTAATCTCACTTACTTACCTGTCAGAGTCTACCGAAGTTAAACGGTAGGGTTTCGTCTTATGGCTGAGTTCATTTATACGATGAAAAAGGCGCGTAAAGCGCATGGCGAAAAGGTAATTCTCGACGACGTTACCTTGATGTTTTATCCAGGTGCCAAGATCGGTGTGGTTGGTCCAAACGGTGCTGGTAAGTCAACAGTCCTACAGATCATGGCCGGCCTTCAGCAGCCTTCTAATGGTGAGGCATACCTAACTCCTGGTTTTACCGTGGGCATCTTGTTACAAGAGCCGATTCTTGATGAAACCAAAAACGTTATTGATAACGTTAAAGAGGGCGTTGCCGAGACCGTTTCAATGCTTAAGCGATTTGATGAAATCTCTGAAGAGATGGCAAGCCCTGATGCTGATTACGACAAGTTATTGGCTGAGATGGGCGATCTACAAGAGAAGTTAGATCACCGAAATGCCTGGGAACTTGATTCGCAATTAGAGCAAGCAATGGATGCTCTTCGTTGCCCACCAGCAGAAGCTGATGTTTCAGTTTTATCAGGAGGTGAAAAGCGTCGTGTTGCACTTTGTAAGTTGTTATTGCAGGCACCAGATCTTTTGCTCCTCGATGAACCTACTAACCACTTAGATGCTGAATCAGTACTTTGGTTAGAACAACACTTAAATAAGTATCCTGGCGCAGTTGTTGCCATTACGCACGATAGGTATTTCCTAGACAACGTTGCTGAATGGATTCTCGAACTCGACCGTGGTCGCGCATATCCATACGAAGGTAACTACTCGACTTACCTTGAAACTAAAGCCACGCGTTTAAAGATTGAAGGCCAGAAAGATGCCAAGCGCGCAAAGCGTCTGAGTGAAGAACTCGAATGGGTTCGCATGAACGCTAAGGGCCGCCAGACTAAGTCCAAGGCACGTTTAGCTCGCTACGAAGAGATGGCAGCTGAAGCGGACAAGATGCGCAAGTTGGATTTTGAAGAAATTCAGATTCCACCTGGCCCACGTTTAGGTAACGTGGTTATTGAAGTTAATAACTTATCTAAGGGCTTTGGCGATCGTTTACTAATTGATGATCTCTCATTTACTTTGCCACGCAACGGCATTGTCGGAATCATTGGCCCTAACGGTGCCGGTAAGACCACACTGTTTAAGACTTTAATTGGCATGGAACAAGCCGATTCCGGTTCAGTTAAGATCGGTGAGACAGTAAAGATTTCTTACGTTGATCAGTCTCGTGGTGGTATTGATCCAAAGAAGTCACTGTGGGAAGTTGTCTCAGACGGCCTTGATTACATCAAAGTTGGCAACGTTGAAATGCCTTCACGTGCTTACGTTTCAGCTTTTGGTTTTAAAGGCCCAGACCAACAAAAGCCTGCTGGCGTACTTTCCGGCGGTGAGCGAAACCGCTTGAACTTAGCCCTAACTCTTAAGGCCGGCGGTAACTTACTTCTTCTCGACGAACCAACGAACGATTTAGATGTTGAAACACTTGGCTCACTAGAAAACGCGTTACTCGAGTTTCCTGGTTGCGCCGTGGTTATTTCGCACGATCGGTGGTTCCTTGACCGCGTAGCAACTCACATTTTGGCTTACGAAGGTGAATCAAAGTGGTTCTGGTTTGAAGGAAACTTCGAGTCATACGAAGAGAATAAAATCTCGCGACTTGGTGCCGACGCATCTCGCCCTCACCGTGCCACTTACCGAAAGCTGACTCGCTAATGCGCCACTTAACTAAAGCCCATGTTCGCTGGGATGATCTCGATGCTTTTGGTCATGTCAACAATGCAACCTACTTAACCTACATTCAAGAAGCGCGTGCAAATTTCACTTGGTACTCACGTAAAGAGCAAGGCCTTGAACCAATGTTGGCTGACATGGTGGTTGGTCGCGCAGAAGTTGATTTCGTTGTTCCAATTTATGAAGGCGGCTTTGATTTAGATGTGGCGATTTGGGTAGCCAAGATTGGTAACTCATCATTTGAGCTCGCTTATGAATTAACTAGTCCGCATGGTTTGCACGCACGTGGCCGCACAGTACAAGTTGCGGTATCAATGGAAACCAAGAAATCACGCCCGCTGAATCAAGAAGAGCGTGATTTCCTAAGCGCTTATCTAGAGGCTTAAGGAATGCAATTAGCGCCACGTACCGAGCGTCTTTGGTGGCGCGATGCTGTTACTTATCAAATCTATATTCGCTCATTTGCCGATAGCAATGGCGATGGCATTGGTGATATCAATGGAATTCGTTCGCGCTTGCCTTACTTAAAGGAACTTGGCATCGATGCAATTTGGATTACGCCTTGGTTTCCTTCGCCACAAAAAGATCATGGCTACGATGTTGCAAACTACTTTGATATCGAACCTGACTACGGCACTTTGGCTGATGCCAAAGCACTCATAGCCGAAGCTCATGCAATCGGTATTCGAATTCTGCTCGACATTGTGCCTAACCACTGCAGTGATCAGCATGAATGGTTCCAGGCAGCGCTTAAGGCAGCACCTGGCAGCAAGGAGCGCGATCGCTTTCATTTCCTAGATGGCAAAGGCAAAAATGGCGAACTGCCACCAAATAACTGGCCATCTGTTTTCGGTGGCGATGCTTGGCAACGCGTGATCGAAGCTGATGGCATGCCAGGGCAGTGGTACTTGCATATTTTCGCAACCGAGCAACCTGACTTTAATTGGGAAAACCGAGAAGTACGCGAACACTTTGAAAACATCTTAAAGTTCTGGTTAGACCTTGGCGTCGATGGTTTCCGTATTGATGTTGCGCACGCAATGATTAAAGCTGAAGGCTTGCCAGATATCATCGAACCTGAAAAAGGCAACGAAATGTTGTCAGCAACTCAGCATCCATTCTGGGATCAAGAAGGCGTGCACGATATTCATCGCTCTTGGCGCAAGATTCTTGATTCATACCCCGGCGATCGCATGGCAGTTGCTGAAGCTTGGGTTAGTCCGGCAACTCGCATTGCCCGTTATTTACGCCCCGATGAATTAGCTAATTCATTTAACTTTGATTTCCTTATTTCACTTTGGGAGGCGCCGTTTCTAAAAGAACGCATTATTACTTCGATGGCAGCAATGGCTGAAGTAGGGGCGCCATCTTCATGGGTGTTTAATAATCACGATTTAGTTCGTTCGGTAGATCGTTTTGATTTAGGGCTACTAAACGTAGATAAATCAACGTTGCACCGCCAAGGCGATGCAAAGAAATTTAATATAGAACGCGGCACTCGTCGCGCCCGAGCTGGCGCTTTATTGATGCTCGCGCTTCCAGGTGGTGCATACGTTTATCAAGGCGAAGAGTTAGCGTTGCCAGAGGTTCGCGATATTCCCGAAGACCGTTTAACAGACCCGCGTTGGGTTATGAGTGGTAAGGTCGATCGCGGTCGCGATGGTTGTCGCGTGCCATTGCCTTGGCATCATGATGAAACTGGCGCATTTGGTTTCTCGGCTAATCAGTCACTAAAGCCGGTCGAAGCTTGGCTGCCACAGAGCCACTGGTGGGGAAAACATGCAGCTTCTCTGCAAGATGGCGTTGATACCTCAACGTTAACTATGTATCGCAAAGCACTTGCGATACGTAAGGCCGAAGCTGGCTTGGGTGATGGCCCAATGACTTGGCTTGATGTCAACGATGAAGTTTTAGCATTTACTCGCCCCGGTGATTTTGCTTGTTATGTGAATTTCGGGCCCGAGATTGAATTACCAGCAGGTGCGCAAGTATTACTTTCTAGTGGACCGCTTGACGGAAATAAATTACCTACCGATACCGCGGTTTGGGTGCGACTAAATTGAGTTTCTACGAAGAAGTTGGTGGTGAAGCTTTCTTTGCGGATTTAGTTTCGCAGTTCTATGCCCACGTTGCTACTGACCCAATTCTTCGCCCGATGTATCCAGATTCGGATATGAAGGGTGCTGCCGAACGTTTACAGAAGTTTCTTGAGCAATATTGGGGCGGGCCAACAACTTATTCCGAAGAGCGCGGCCACCCAAGATTAAGAATGCGTCATGCTGGTTTTCATATTGATCGCGCAGCGCACGATGCGTGGATAAACGCAATGCGCAAAGCAATTGATGGGGTTGAAATTAAGCCAGAGCATAAAGAAACCTTGTGGGGTTATCTTGAAATGGCAGCTGCTGGTTTAGTCAATCAAGCAGATTGACTTGAGTTTCCAACTTTAAGTATTTCGCCATTACGCAGGTACCAAAGTGTGCCGTTGCTATCGCGCACAGTCGTAATACGTAATCCAACTTTTTCGACTACGCCTTTAATTTCCAGTACTTCAACTGTGTCGCCTACTCCGTATTGATCTTCAACCAACATGAAAATGCCAGAGAGCACATCGCGAACAATCGTTTGCGCGCCAAGACCTAGGGCAACGCCGATAACACCTGCTGAAGCAATGATCGGACCTAAGTTAAATCCAAATTCACCCAAAACGGTGGCGAATGCAATTAGCCAGATAACTGAATTCAAGGTGCTGCTTAGAACTGTTCCAGTTGTCTTGGCTCGTTCTTTCTGGCGACTTCCAATACCTTTTAGGCCGGGTCGCAAGTCTGCGGTAGCCAAACGGTTCATAGCTCGGGTAATTGCACGTTTGCCGAAGGACTGGATTGCAATCGCAGCCAGTAAAACCAACAAGATGCGCATTGGGGCGCCGCTGAACCAGTCGATAGCTTCTTTTACGGTGAAGTTCATAGTGATGCCGACTCTAACGAATTCTTAACCTAAAAGATGCCAGAAATCCGCTCTTTCGCAGACCTTTTGGGGCAAGATATGGCAATCGGCGCGAGCCACGCGCTTCGATCGGGGAGCGATCATGTCGCGAACACTTGTATTAAACGCCACCTACGAACCGCTAGGTGTTGTGTCAGATCGCCGCGCTCTTATTTTAGTTTTGAATCAACGCGCAACAATGGTTGAAGATTCTGGCGCTGTTCTACATTATGCAACTGGCCAAGTTTCACTGCCATCGGTAATTAGGTTAAATAAATTTGTCCGAATTCCATATCGCCATGCGGTTCCGCTTTCCCGCCGCGCAATTTTTGCCCGCGATGGTGGTCGTTGTGTTTATTGCGGAAATGCCGCTACCTCAATTGATCACGTGATTCCGCGCTCTCGCGGTGGTGGCCACAATTGGGAGAACGTTGTTGCTGCTTGCCATCGTTGCAATCATGCTAAAGCTGATAAACCGCTTAAAGAATTAGGTTGGCGACTTAGATCACTTCCGCGCGAACCAGTTGGCGCAGCTTGGCGAATTCTGGGCACTGGCAGAACTGAAAATCGTTGGCTGCCATATCTAGAACCTTTTGGTGCGTCAGCAGCGACCGCCTAAGTCAATTACAATTACGCCCATGATGATTCAACTTGCTCAGGCTTTGTCCAACTTACCTATGGGTCAAGAAGACGGTGCATTGCCGGGTGAATCACTCAGTGCAGCACAAACCGCACTTTATTTCTTTGGTGCTCCAGTTGGTTTATTTCTTTTGATCTCAGTAATCGTTTATGCAGCAACTGGTAAGCGCAAAGAAAAGACCGAGTCAAAAGACTCGGTCTTAACTCATATCGAATAGATATTACTTATCGGCAGCTCGTGCTTTCAGCGCACGAGTCATTGAGTCACGTCCTTCGGCGACTGTACGTCGCATTGCATGTGATGCATCTTTACCGGTTACTTCAAGCCAATGCTCCGCCTTTTTAACAGTTTCTTCACTGATTATCCAAGCTGGGAATAACAAAGTCGCAGTGGCCTCAGCAATTTCATAGCCCTTGGTTTCCCAAACTTCGAGAATTGATGCGAAGTACTGATCAACGAATGGCACCAATAGTTCGCCATGAATTGCCAAGTTAAAGCCACGACAGGTGTAGGCATGAATCGTGTTCGACAAGTTATCGACAGTAACTGATTTAAAAGCAGCAGCTTTAGCTTCTGCACTTGGGATTGCGGCATGTGCCATCGCTGCATATTGCTTACCGTGTGCCGTCAAATCTTTGGCAGCCTCTGCTTCGATATCAGCTGCGTTAAAGATTCCACGCTTTACGCCACAGATAAACACAAACCAGCGCAGATCAGCATCAACAGTTAGTCCGTTGATTGACCCATTAAGTATTGCTTTGATCTTTTCGTGTTGAGCTGGTGTGTATGCAAAGTCAGCAAAAGATTTGGCATATTGCAGTTGATGATCGCTACCGGGTGCTGCGTTACTTAAGAACTTCTCAAATGCGTTAGCTGCTTGCTCGCGCAATTTCTCGCGATTGGCATCTGAGGCAAATGACCAAATTGCTCCATCGATCTGTGCAACAGTCATGGTCACTGTTGTAATGTCAGTCTCGCCTTCTAGAGCGTTAAGTGCGATAGTCACATAATCACTAGCAGCCAGCTCGCCATCGCGAGTTGAATCCCAAAGCGAAGCCCAGATTAAACCGCGAGATAGCGAATCATCTAGCTTTCCAAGGTGAGATTTCATGGTCGCAATGCTGCGATCGTCAAAGCGCAACTTGGCATAAGTCTGATCGCCATCGTTGATAAGAACTAGATCAGCGGTTTTCTCGCCGGCCAGTTCGGTAACTTCAGTAAGCGCTCCAACAACATCTAGTTCTACATTCTTGCGACGTGAGAGTTTGTCGCCTGTGATGTCATAAAGACCAACCTTTAGGCGGTGTGGGCGAAGCTCAGTTGAACCAACTGGCATAGTTGGCGCGATTTGCTTAACTTTTACCGACTTATATACATCACCTTCGATTTCAAGTACTGGGCTTAACGTATTAACACCTGCTGTGCGCAACCAAGTGCGAACCCACTCAGTTAAGTCACGACCGCTAGCAGCTTCGAGCTGCACGATTAGATCGTTAAGGGTGGTGTTTTGATAGGCATGCTTAGCAAAGTACTTACGAAGCGCGGCGATGAAGTTATCGCGCCCAATATGAGCAACTAACTGCTGCAGAACAGATGCGCCCTTGGCGTATGAAATACCGTCAAAGTTTGTTCGAACTGCATCAAGGTCTTCCATCTCAACTGCAATTGGGTGAGTAGATGAAAGTTGATCTTGGCGATAAGCCCAGTTTTTGCGGGTTGAGTTAAATTCAGTCCAAGCATGAGTCCACTTAGTTGATTCGCTAACGGCCATATATGAAGCCCATTCAGCGAATGATTCGTTGAGCCAAAGATCTTCCCACCAGGCCATCGTGACAAGGTCACCAAACCACATGTGCGCCATTTCGTGATGGATGGTTGATGCACGGCTTACATGATTTCGCTCGGTTACCTTGCTGCGGAAAATCAGCACATCTTCGTGGAAAGTTACGCAACCAACGTTTTCCATAGCGCCCCAGTTGTATTCAGCAACTGCGATCTGGTCATACTTACCGAATGGATAAGCCAGGCCGAAAGTCTTTTCGAAGTAAGCAAAACCTTGCTTGGTAACTTCGAAGATATTGTCGGCATCAACATGCTTAAAGAAAGATTTACGAGCATAAATTCCTAGCGGAATCGTCTTTTCGCCTTTATATTCATCGTGCACGCTTTGGTAAGCACCAGCCACGATGGCGGTTACATAAGTTGAAATAACTTGAGACTCGGCAAATTGAATAAACTTCTTATCGCTACCTAGATCTTTAGTGGCTTCGACTCCGTAGTTAGAAATAACTTCCCAATGCGCAGGGACAATGGTGCTAATTTTGAAAGTTGCTTTCTGATCTGGTTGATCAAAGCAGGCATACATACGACGAGCATCGCCAGTTTCGAACTGGGTATATAGGTATACCTCATCATCAGCTGGGTCAACGAAACGGTGTAAACCTTCGCCAGAGTTTGAATAAACTCCATCGTGTTCGATCTCAAGAACATTGTCAGCAGCGATGGGAGGCAAGAAAACGGTCTCACCATCAAACTTTGGGTCGAACTCAACGCCATTTAGTTTGGCGGAGTAAACCTTGGAACCAACGCAGTCAATAAAAGTTGTAGCACCCGGCTTAAGGCCAGAGAACTTAACTGTGGTCTTTACCCGAAAATTTTCGGCCCCAGCAGTTAGGTCTAGGTCGATCACATAACTTGCGACCTTCAAGATGGCTGAGCGTTCAGCTGCTTCGATTTGGGTGATATTCGTACCTGGCACGAGGACTCCTTATTAATAGCCAAAGCTGATACTTCGGCTCCCGATTGGGGTTCGCAATCTAAGCATGAAAGAGTGCCCTAGTGGAAAGTAGAGCGGTCAGATCATACAAATTACGCGGGCGTCGGATTACCGAGGGCCAGCAAGAGGCTTGGGATCGCCTCTGGCCAGTTTTCGGCATTGAGTATTCTGACAAGAAGATTAACTTGGCTGAATTATTTCCAGATTCCAAACGAATCATCATGGAAATCGGTTTTGGCATGGGCGAGGCCACCGCTCAAATTGCAGCTGCTGATCCCACCACTGGCTATTTAGCCGTTGAAGTACATCGCCCCGGCATCGGTAAATTACTCGCACGAATTGAAGTAGGTGCGCTTAAGAATGTTCGCACCATTGAAGGCGATGCCTTTGAAGTTTTCGAGCAGATGATCGTTGATTCATCACTCGATGGTGTGCATTTGTTTTTCCCTGATCCATGGCCAAAGGCGCGTCATTTCAAACGTCGAATTGTCAATCAAGAATTCATCGCAGTAGTTGCGGCCAAATTAAAGCCCGGTGCTTTCTTTCACATAGCAACTGATTGGCAGCCATATGCAGAATGGATAGCTGAAGAATTTACTAAACAAACTTTCTTTGCCGGGGGAGAAGTGCAACGTCCTGATTGGCGTCCGCTAACTCGCTTTGAAGATCAAGGAATAAATAAAGAACATCCGGTTTCTGACTTTAGATTTATTAAGAAGTAATTACTTAATCTCACCAGTTGTTTCGAAGTTGCTCATTTGATTGATGCGGCGAATATGTCGCTCATCGCCACTAAATGGTGTGGACAGGAAAGCATCGATAAATGATTGGCAATCTTCAATTGAATGGAGACGGCCACCAACGGAAATCACATTTGCATTGTTATGTTCGCGAGCAAGTTTTGCCGTATCTAAACTCCACACCAGCGCTGCGCGAACGCCTTTAACTTTGTTTGCCGCCATTTGCTCGCCATTACCTGAACCACCAATGACTATGCCAAAAGAGCCTGGCTCGGAAGCCGTTGCTTGCGCAGCCGGAATACAAAAGACTGGGTAATCATCAAGTGCGTCGTATTCAAAAGGGCCGTGATCTTTTACTTCATGCCCTTTGCCCGTTAAATAATCAGATAAAGCGTTCTTTAACTCAAGGCCAGCATGGTCACTACCAATATGAATGCGCATGAGTGAATCTAATCATGAGAAAACCCGCCACCGATGTCGCTGGTGACGGGTTTTCTAGCCCTACGGAAGGAGTTTCTATCTGTTGGAAAAATTCTTATTCAGCTAGTTGAGCCTTATAAGAAGATTAAGCGCCCGGGGTTACTCCGGCTGCAGGAGGTTTCATTCCACCCTTGTGACCGTGTCCACCCTTGCCGCCTTTGTGACCTTTATGGTCGCCCATTCCTGGACCCTTATGTCCGCCCATTCCTGGACCGCCCTTAGGGCCACCAACTGAATCAACTCCAGCTGTTACATGTGCAACTAGACCAGCTTTCATTGTTGTTGCTTGTGCTGTAGTCAACTTTCCAGCTGTTACAGCGGCATCAATGTGCTTTGTCTTCTCGGCAACCAGCACTGCGATAAGTGCATCTTTCTTTGCACCAGCAATTGCACCAAGTGATTCACCTGCTGCTAAGCGACTTTTGATTACAGTGGTATCTACACCAATTGTTTTTGCAACTAGTGCTTCCATTGCTGCACGTTCAGCATCTCGAGCTGCATGCATCGCTGACTTTGCAGTTTCCTTAGCAGCATTGATTGCATCAACTTGTGCCTGAGTAAGAGTGCCCTTCTTCACGAGGTCACTCAAGATGGTTGAAAGGCCATTGCCTTTCGCGCCATTGCCATGAGCTGAAGCTGTTCCCGCTACACCGATAGAAAGTGCTGCAGCGGTAATTACTGCTACTACGATCTTTTTCTTTGAAACCATTTGCATGGTCCTTTCGATTTATTTCGTTCTTTGTGCCAATAACCCCACGTCATCGACTACCCGTAATTAACTCCCTAAAGTTTAGAATAAAAGGTTTAATTCCTGAGAGCCAGGTTAGAGTTTTGAGCGTGCCCCTAGGGTCAGGATCTCGACATTTGGAATTTTGAGCGGGGCAAGCGGTATATCTCCAGAGTTTGGCCAGTTTCAGACTGGGATTACCCAACCTGACAGGAGTCTCCGTCAATGGATATCAAAGCAAGACCATTACTGATAAAAATAATTTCATTCGCACTAATCGCCTGCATGCCGATGGCAAGTGCCGATGCCGTTACTAAACCAAAAGCTGCTGGCAGAACTGCAGCATCGATCCCAAACACAATATTAAGTGGGGTTGGAGCGCCATCAAATGCAGTTGGAATCGATGGTGATTTTTATATTGACACTAAGAATTTAAATATCTACGGACCAAAGATGAAGAAGAAGTGGCCTAAAGCCGTTAGTTTAAAAGGCTCTGATGGTTCCAACGGCACAGATGGAAAAAGTGGCAGCGATGGAAAAACAATTACAAACGCATCAACAGTTGCCGGACCAGTTGGTGTGCAAGGTTTTCCGGGATTACCAGGTACGCAAGGTGACATCGGCCCTAAAGGTGAACAAGGTTTACGTGGTGAAGTTGGCGCAACTGGTTCTCAAGGAATTGTTGGACCTATCGGAGTGCAAGGTCCAATCGGATTAACTGGAGTAACAGGTTCGCAAGGCCCAGCTGGATCAGGATCGCAAGGAGCACCTGGTGCAACAGGTGCAACTGGTGCACAAGGACCGGGTGGTGCAACCGGTGCTCAAGGACCATCAGGTAGCGGCGCCACTGGTGCTCAAGGTCCTGCTGGCGCAACAGGAGCTAATGGTGCAAATGGAAATGCTGGTGCGACAGGACCCGAAGGACCAACAGGTCCTACTGGATTAACAGGTGCACAAGGTGCATCCGGTGCAGCAGGTGGAACTGGACTAACAGGAAATGTTGGTGCAACAGGTTCAACCGGAGTTCAAGGAGTTCAAGGAGAAAACGGATTTTCCCAAGTTGCTTGGGTGCCAATCTTGACGTGGAATTTAAGTACAGACGTTCCTGGACAGCATTCGGATTCCCTAAATTTCGCATCTTTAGCGGTTGGAAAAACTTATTTTGTAAATATCTCGGTTCACGGAGAAAGTACAAAAATCTCTGGCTCTTTCACTGGAGAATTGATTCCGAGTTCAGCCCCTGCTTTTTTTGTTATGGATCAGTCTGTATCTGAGGCAAATGTTTCCAGTGGAATTCAATCGAAACACATTTATAGTTTTAACCTTCACGGAGTTATCACCGTTGGGGCAACTGTGACTTCGTTTACATTTCGTGTTTCAGATGGAGCGGGTGTATCAATTGATTACCCAATGACTCTGATAGGAAAGGCATCATTCGTAATGGTCGGCAGCATCGCCTAAAGGACGAATAAATACGCGGGGAGAGCCTCATAAATCTGAGCAGAAATGCTTGGAGCGGGTGACCGGGATCGAACCGGCATGGCCAGCTTGGAAGGCTGGGGCTCTACCATTGAGCTACACCCGCATGCGGTGAGACCGCTAGCGTACGGGGTTAGGGTATCGGCTCGGTAATCAGAGCACAAAAATTCCTCTAGACTTCCGACTTACGCCTCGGGGCGTAGCGTAGTGGCTAGCGCGCCTGCTTTGGGAGCAGGAGATCGGGAGTTCGAATCTCCCCGCCCCGACCAGAAGTACTTAAGTTACTGGTCATCAATTTCTATAAGGAGCAATCTGTGAAGAGCTCGGTCGAGACACTTTCACCTACCCGAGTACGACTTGATATTGAAGTCGAGTTCGCAGAATTAAAAGATCATGTTGATGCTGCTTACAAGCGAGTTGCAACACAAGTAAACATTCCTGGTTTCCGTAAAGGAAAAGTTCCAGCAGCAATGATTGATCAACGTGTTGGTCGTGGCACTGTAATTGATGAAGCAATCAATTCAGCTTTGCCAGAGTTCTATGGAAAAGCTGCACGCGAACATTCAGTTCTAGTTGTTGGTCGCCCAGAAGTTGATATCAAAGAATTTATCGATCACGAAAAATTGCACTTCACTGTCGAAGTAGATGTTCGCCCTGAAGTAACACTTCCTGATTTCTCAAAGATCACAATTGAAGTTCCTGTTGCAGTTGTTACTGAGTCAGATATTGACGAGCAGATTAATGAACTAGCAAAGCGTTTCGGAACTCTTACAACTGTTGAACGTCCAGCTAAAGATGGCGACTTTGTAACAATTGATTTGTTAGCAAAGATTAACGGCGAAGAAATTGACGGCGGAAAAGCTTCTGATATTTCTTACGAAGTTGGTTCAAACCGCATGATCGATGGCCTTGATGCAACTCTTGTTGGATTGTCAGCCGGCGATACCAAGACTTTTAATACTCAACTTGTTGGTCAAGCCGATGGCGAAACTGGCGATGTTGATGTTGCCGTAAAGGTTGTTAAAGAGCGCATCCTTCCTGAGATCGATGATGCATTCGCAAAGCTTGCAAGCGAGTTCGATACTTTGGCAGAGCTAAAGGCAGATACTGCTACTCGCCTTGATCGCTTGAAGAAGATGGAACAAGGTGCACAAGCGCGCGATCTACTTCTTGAAAAGTTGATTACAGATCTTGATATTCCAGTTCCAGATAAGTTAGTTGAAGATGAAGTAAATGCTCATCTTGAGCCAGAAGGTCGCCTAGAAGATGCAGCTCACCGCGCTGAAGTTGATCTAGAAGTTCGCACCTCGATTAAGTCTGATTTTTTGCTTGATTCGATCGTTAAGGCTGAATCTGTAGAAGTTAACGAGATGGAGCTAACTGAGTATTTGGTTCGTCAATCACAGCGTTACGGAATGGCACCAGAGCAATTTGCTCAGGAACTTCAGAAG
>JBILOR010000123.1:0-3877 GCA_044374325.1 Candidatus Planktophila sp. | reverse complement strand
CAAACATACTTATAAGAACCCGGGCATCTACCCAATTATTTTGGTGCAAAGCTGGAATGGTCATTGGACCCACAATGGCACCACTCGAGCAATAACTGGCACGATCAAAACCACAGTTTTTGCAGTCGTTACCGTGGTTATTGCGCCAACTCGCTTTATGTTTTAGCCATAGGCAGAATTTAGCGTTTTAGTCATCCACAGCTTTTAGTAAATTCGGAAAATCAGTCGGTGAGTTAATTTAGGTTCACAGGCATGACAACACTTACTTCTCCGCACGACTTATTAGCTGCAATTCCGTTTCTGATCGGCTATCACCCAAGTGATTCGCTGGTTTTAGTGGCCATCAAGGGTGACCTAGTTTCGATGGCTATGCGCGTTGATTATCCACGATCAGAAAATACCGATGCTTATGATTTGTTGGCACATCATCTAAAACTAGATGGGGCAGATGCTGCACTTATGTTGGCTTATGTACCAAGCGATCAGCCCGAGCTGCACGAGACTGGCACTGAGGTTCTGGCTCAGATGGCTAATTCACTAT
Source organism: Candidatus Planktophila sp. (assembly GCA_044374325.1). Taxonomy (GTDB): domain Bacteria; phylum Actinomycetota; class Actinomycetes; order Nanopelagicales; family Nanopelagicaceae; genus Planktophila. The sequence goes on along the minus strand of JBILOR010000123.1, from coordinate 3,336 downwards.
CGAAGAACTCAATTACAGTTCGCGAATCAATTGAAGTAATTGGCAACCGTTGGCGTTCAGTTATTTGCGAAGATATTTCGTGCTGTCCACCCGAAGGCAACGTATTGCCAGATTTCGATAGCTCTAGAGTTGCCGCCGAACAAGTAATGGCCGGGCGAACACTGCCCTTTATCGACGTTTCCAAATTAGCTGACTCAATTGCGGCGTTACCCAATATTGGCGTCGAGTTCATTGCCCAAGTTGAGAGTTATTTCGTGCACGAAGATGCCCCAGATCTAAACGAGAAACAACGAGATGGTGCAACAGCAGTTGTTGACTTGGGTCAGCTCTATGAATTTGGGCGGGGTAGCAGTGATCCAGATTTAGTAGCGCAAGTAATCGGGCGGCTATCTGATATTCAAGTTCGCGATTACTCACTTGGTATTCATAACGCTGACACGATTGAGGCGTATTGGACAATGTGGAAAGAGTTATTGCGCATTGCACCAGTTGGCTATGTGGCTCCAATTGCTTCGATTTTTGCAGCGGTGGCATATGAATCCGGCCAAGGCGCATTGGCACATAAAGCGCTCGATCGGGCTTTGATTGATAACCCTGGCTATTCACTGGCCTTGTTGCTACGCCGAGTCTTTAGCGCAGGGTGGCCAGCAGCCGCCTTTATCCAGATGCGCGAACAGTTACACCCGAAGGTAAAAACTGCGATCTTTGAGGGAAACTAGCTGGAGTTAAAGGGTTCGCAGCTGCGATCGCCGCGAGTTACAATTTGCCCAGGTCACGAGTTCTAGGTACTAGCCCCGGCTTACTAGACGGCAACCCTCCACCGCGGCGGGGTGCTCCGGGTGACGACCTGGTTCTGGTCTTAACTGATTAGAGCAAGTGCGTTAAGGATTATTGATGGCAACTTCAGAGAACAATTCGGCGAAACATCGTCACTCAGGTGAAGACGCTTGGGTTACGGGTGCTTGGCTCGAAGGTGATGATCCAGGTGATCGCAAGTTTATAAAAATCGGTGACTTAACTCTTGAATCCGGCGTTGTTCTACCCGACATCACAATCGCTTATCAAACTTGGGGCGAATTAAATAAAGCTAAAGACAATGTAATTCTCGTAAACCATGCAATGACCGGCTGGTCTGATGTTCCTGGTTGGTGGCCACAAATGGTTGGCCCCGGTTTACCCTTTGATACCAATAAATTTTATGTGGTCTGCCCAAATGTAATTGGTGGCTGTCAAGGAAGTACTGGGCCTTCATCGATTGCACCCGATGGCAAACGCTGGGGCTCGCGCTTTCCATATCTAACAGTGCGTGACATGGTTGCGGCTGAAGTTAAATTTAGCGACGCCCTAGGAATTCAGAAATACAAATTAGCAGTTGGTCCATCTCTTGGTGGAATGCGTTCGTTGGAATGGGCAGTGCAGTTACCTGAACGAGTTGAAGCAATCTGCACGATTGGATCAAGCGCCGTAGCTACTGGCGATCAAATCGGAACTCACTCAATTCAAATTCGAGCAATCAAAAGCGATCAATTTTTCAACGGCGGTGATTACTACGACCAAGAGCAGGGTCCATATGAAGGCATGGGAATCGCGCGTCGAATTGCTCATCTGACTTACCGCACGGAATCCGAAATGGATGTGCGCTTTGGTCGCCAAATGCAGGGCGATGACACCGGCCGTTATGCCGTCGAGTCATATCTTGACCACCAAGCCCATAAGTTGGCACATCGCTTTGATCCAAATACCTACATAATTTTGACCGATGCCATGAGCTCTCACGATATTGGGCGAGAGCGTGGGGGTGTCGATAAGGCCCTTGCCACCATCAAGATTCCCGTAACTGTTGTCTCAATTGATACTGATCGACTATTTACCCCGCGTTTACAGGCTGAAATTGCCGAACTTACGCCTACGGCTCAACCTTTGGTTGAGATTTCTTCACCATTTGGCCACGATGGATTCTTGGTCGAGGTCGAAGCAGTCGGCGATGTAATTCGAGGAATTTTAAATAAAGCCAACTGATTTAGAAAATAAGCCTCGAAAAGCGGCGAAATTGGGCTTTTGGATGTGCATTTACCCCTGTGGACAAATTATAATATAGCCATCGCCTTCGCGACCGAAAAGTTAAATTCGGGCCCGCGAATCAAACAAAGGACTGCTGTGGCTGTATTTAGTGCGCTCAAAAACAAGGTGAAGAAGAAGACAGCACCTGAAGTTAAAGCAGCTCCAGCAAAGAAGGCTGTTGCTAAAAAAGCTGCACCTACCAAAAAAGCAGTCCTGAAGAAAGCAGCGCCAGCTAAACCAGCGGCGAAAAAAGCAGCACCGGTTAAGAAAGCTGTGGCCAAGAAAGCAGCACCAGCTAAACCTGTGGCGAAGAAAGCAGCGCCAGTTAAAAAGGCAGCGCCAGTTAAGAAGATAGAACTTAAAAAAGATCTGACAGCTAAAGATGTTTCACAGATTGTTGAAGCGCGCGATTTAGCTTTGCGTCTGAAGGAAGTACAAGCTGAACTTGAAACTCGTGGTGTTACTTCACTGAATCGAATTCCTAAGAAAGCCGATAAAGAGCTAGTTGACGAAGCTAAAGCACTAGGACCACAGGTCGAATTAGTTACTGAGAAACTTCGCAAGGCTGGTCTGGGTTCGCCATTCCGCATGTTGAAGAAAACCGAACTTGCCCTAATTGCGCCACCACCTGCTCCAGTTGTCAAAGAAGAACTAGTCAAAGTTGAAAAAGCATTAGCAGGTGGAAAAGTCGCAGTTGCAAAAATTGATGGCGAAGAAGTTGAACTTGAAGAAGTTGAATTAGAAGATGTTGAAACTCTAATCGCTGAAGCAACTGAAATCATCGACACCGAAGCCGAAGACAAAGGAAACCAGCCTCGCGTTGTTGATTTAACTGACGATTCAGCTGTTGGCAACGAAGAAAACGCATTCACGCTAAAGGCCTCTGAAGAAGATGATGCACCTGCACAGACAGTTATGACTGCTGGTGCAACCGCTGACCCAGTTAAGGATTACCTAAAGCAGATTGGCCGCGTTGCGCTACTAAATGCTGAACTCGAAGTAGAACTAGCAACACGTATCGAAGCTGGTTTGTTCGCTGGCGAGATGCTGCTTCACGAAAAGAAGTTAGATAAGAAGCTAAAGCGTGAACTTGAGTGGATTGTTGAAGATGGCAAGCGCGCGAAGAACCACTTACTTGAAGCTAACTTGCGTCTGGTTGTTTCGCTAGCAAAGCGCTACACCGGCCGTGGCATGTTATTCCTTGATCTAATTCAAGAAGGTAACTTAGGTTTGATCCGCGCAGTTGAGAAGTTCGACTACACAAAGGGTTACAAG
>JBILOR010000122.1:0-3916 GCA_044374325.1 Candidatus Planktophila sp. | reverse complement strand
AGCGCCGACTGTCGCCATCTTCACGGAATGGGAAAGTTAGATCGCTATGGAAGATATTTCCGCGAGGCAACGAGATTGCTTCTTCTAAATCCAGCGGGCTCTTGGCTTCGATACAAGGAGAGCCATCGCTATTGCGAGCAATAATTTCAGAGACTGGGTCAACTAGATACTTATCTAATTCAGCGATGAAACCGGCCAAAGCAGTAGCCCTGGTGGCCTCATTATCGGCATCGAAAAGTTCAGCTGGTGTGTGCAAGCCAAAGAGAGTCAGGGTTTGATAACCAGCGGCCTGTAACTCCGGACTTAAAATTGATGAGTCAGAGAGAGTGTGGCAATACATCTCAGATGGGAAACATGAGGGCAGCATGCCCGCTTTACTCTCTTGATACGAAGTTTCGAGCTGAGAAAATTTCTCGCTGATATGGAAAGTTCCCGCAAAAGCTAGCTCGGGCGCAATGCCACTTTTTAATCTAGGCATTTTCTTTAGCAACATGTTTATTTTAAACTGCGCACCAGACAAACTTGCTGGTTTAGGTTTATTGCGCAACTTTGCCAGAACCTGTGGCGCGGCATTAGCTAATAAATGACTAGCCACAAACTCATCACCATTTTCGATTGTGGCGGTCACAGATTCTGAATCACTAGATATGTTTGTTACTTTGCAATTAGTTCGAATCTCCACACCTGCTGCGCGAGCAACCCGCTCCAGTTCTGTAACTAGTGCACCCATGCCACCTTTCGGAACCTTCCACTCACCTGTACCGTTTCCAATTAAGTGATAGAGAAAACAGACATTAGCTAATAAATCATCGGCTGATACGTGAGTTCCAATTAAGGCATCGGTTAACACAACGCCTTTAACTAGATCGCTCTTGAAACGAGCATTGATGATCTGGCTAATTGGCGTTTCAATTAAATAATCCCAAATCTCGGGTAGATCTATTGCCGCTTTTAGTTCGCTTCGGCTTTTCAAAGGTTTCAACATGTAAGGCGCAACACGCTCGGCAAACATCGCTACTTCGCCGTAAAACTGTTGCCAGGCTTGTGCATCCTCAACGCCATTTGGAATCGAGGCAAATGAATCAGCTGTTGCTTGATCCCATTGGCGCGAAATATAGAGCCCAGCTCCATTTAAATCAGGGGTGTAAGAGGAAACTGTGCGGGGCACGGTTACAAAATTAAGTCCTAGGTCGCTAACTATTTGATCAGGCAATAACGCCACCAAATACGAATAGCGTGACAAGCGCGCATCGAATTCAGGGAAAGCTCTCACGCTGGCTGTCGCGCCACCGATTTCTTCGTTTGCTTCAAGAATAACTACCGATTTGCCGGCTTTTGCCAAGTAAGTTGCCGCTACTAAACCGTTATGACCACCGCCCACAATCACAACGTCTTTAGTAACTGTTGCCATGTTTAAGCCTCGAGTCGTTTAGTGGAATTACGTACTACTAGCGTAGTTGGTAGAACTAGCGAAGGCACTTCAGCGGTTGGCTTACGTAAGCGTTCCATGATTGACCAAGCTGCCATCTCGCCCATTAATTGCACTGGCTGTTCAATAGTAGTTAAGTCGGAATACTCGGCCATCTCATGACCATCAAAACCAATTATCGAAATATCATCAGGAACACTTAAGCCGTGACGACGGGCTGCTTGCATAGCACCGAAAGCCATTTCGTCAGATTCACAAAAAATAGCAGTTGGTCGATTTGGCCTGGCTAATAAATCATCCATCGCGCGTGATGCAGTGTTCATAGTGAAGTCACCATGAACTTCACGCGAAGGTATCCATTCCAACCCGTTCTCGGCTAAAACTTGTAAGAAGCCGCGGCGACGGTCTTGTGGAACTGAAAAATTAAATGGGTCATCGGGGCGACCAGACATTAAACCAATCTGTTTATGCCCTTGATTAACTAAGTGTTGGGTTGCGGTGCGAGCACCGGCTACATCGTCAATTTTGATACTGGCGCAATCTTTATGTGCCATGCCAACAAGTGCGATTGGGATTCCCAAACTTAACATCGAGGCAAATTCTTCTTCGGTTGGCGGCAAACTAATCACGATTAGCGCATCAACGCGTCCCTTAAGCAATTGATGCTGGAATAAACGTTCGCGCCCTTTCATCTGACTAAAGTTGTAAAGCAAAAGGTCTAGGCCAGCTTCACGAAGTGCTTGCTCGGCGCCATTGATAACTTGGGCGAAATACCATCGCGAAATATATGGAGCCACTACTCCAACGCTGTTCGTGCGACCAGGTCGGATCCGATCGCCGTCACCGGTTAATGAGTAATTCAATTTCGCCGCAGCAGCTTCAATTTTGGCTCGGGTTTGCGGATTTACATGTTCGAGACCTCGAAGTGCGCGCGAAACTGTTGCAGTTGAAACTCCGGCTTCTGCCGCAACTTCCTTAATGCCAGCCATTTTGCCCCTAGTCTTCAAATGCTTTCTGCAAGAAACTGTAAATCCCTGCAACAACTGTAAAAACTAGGCCGAAAGTCCCAAAAAAGCAATAGATTTGTGAGAAATGGGGTTACCTTTGAGTCATGAGCAATCAAATTCAGACTTTAATCCAGGTAGAACTCGAAGATCGCAACCGGTTAACCGCATTCTTTCGTTTAATCATTGTGCTGCCGGTTGCTATTTATTTCAGTGCCTTTGCCGCCGAATCCATAGCCAGCGATAACTGGAGTTACAGCTTGGGCGGTCTAATTATTCTGCCGACTCTATTAGCTCTGGTATTTCGTGGAATCTATCCAAGTTATGCGCTTTCGTTTAACCATGCCCTGATTTCGCTCGAAACTCGCATTAACGCATTTGTTTTGCTTTTGACTGATGACTATCCGTCAATCGAAGAAAATGACATTGTAAAAATTACCTTCCCTGAAGTTGGCAACGGTTCAGGGCTAAGCCGAGTCAAGCCGCTTTTTAAGTGGTTCTTAGCTATCCCGCTTTACGTTATGGGAATTATTTATTTAGTCTACGGACTTTTCTTGACTCTCTTTGCTTGGTTCTCAATCTTGTTCAGCGGCAAGTATCCAGTTTGGTGCGCTGATGCAATGGTTGGAATTTTAGCTTTCTACAATCGCGTTTATGGTTACGCCTTTATTTTAGTAACTGACGAATATCCATCTTTCTCTCTCTAATCTATGGCGGTACATTCTGCGCAAAAGATGCGACGTATTGTCGCTGAAGTTTCAGAGTTGGATCGCAAATTTGCGCCGCTAATTGCTAGACGCCCCCTTTGCACAATAGGTCGAAGCGCTCCAACCGAGACTCATTTTGAATCTTTGGTTAGTTCAGTTATCTCGCAACAATTAGCGGTAAAGGCGGCCGAGACAATTCATGGGCGCTTGGTTGATCTTTGCAAAGGTACGATTAGCGCCAAAAAGATAATCAAACTCGATGACATTGCGCTTCGAGAGATAGGTGTTTCTGGTGCTAAAGCTCGCACTATAAAAGGCCTAGCTGGTGCTGTTGATGATAAATCAATTCCCATAGATACCATCGATGAAATACATGATGATCAAGAAATTTATGACAAATTAACTTCACTTTGGGGCATTGGGCGCTGGACCGTTGAGATGTTTATGATGTTTCAGCTGGGACGCTTGAATGTCTGGCCCACCGGAGATTTAGCAGTGCGTCGGGGTTGGGACATGATCCACAACAATAAAGAGGAGACTTTGGCTAAAGCTTTAGATCTAAAGGGTGAGAAATTGCATCCTTACCGAAGTGTTGTTGCCTGGTATTGCTATCAAGCAGTTCATGAAAGCCGCGGGCTGGACTACTAAATATCTTCCAGGATCAATGAAACTGAGTTAATGCACCAACGTTGATCAGTTGGTACGTCATAGCCTTCGCCCTCGAAAACATGACCTAAATGCGAGCCGCAAGCCGCACAACGCACCTCAGTACGAAT
>JBILOR010000121.1:0-3927 GCA_044374325.1 Candidatus Planktophila sp. | reverse complement strand
GGGTTGAAGTTTGCGCCAAGTTCATAATCGGCAAGATAAAGAAAGTAAATAAAAACGCAAAACCCGGTAAGAGTAAAAGGTAAGGAGTGCGGATCTTGCGCATTGCTTTTTTACTCTTCGTCTAGTTCTTCAGGATTAACTTCAGAACCAGCAGTTGCATCTTCATCACCGCGAAGTCCGAAAGTAAAAATTGGCTCCCAGGAAATGTTTACTTCTTCTCCCTTACTAAACGGTGCAACACCGTCGTCGTTTTGCTCGAAGACCATTAGTTCTTGGCCCCAAGGCATCTCGACTTGGTACTGAGTTGATACGCCGATGTAGGAAACATCTTCAATGTGTCCGCCGGTTAAAATATTTCCGGTTGTTGGCGTACCTAAACGAGAAATACGGAATTTCTCAGGGCGAATACCGGCATAAATTGAGTTATCAACGGCATGTGAGCGATTCTTCTGCAGTGAGATCTTTTGTCCGAATACATCAACGACATGAGAATCTCCATCGTTGCCGCTAATGGTGCCTTTAATCAGGTTTGATTGACCTAAGAAGTTAGCAACAAAGGCAGTCTTTGGGTTGTCATATAGATCAGCCGGTGAACCCATCTGCTCAATCTCGCCTACATTCATAACTGCGATCGTGTCAGCCATTGTCATAGCTTCTTCTTGATCGTGCGTTACGTGAACGAAAGTTAAGCCAACTTCTTTCTGAATCCACTTAAGTTCAATCTGCATTTGGCGACGAAGCTTTAGATCAAGTGCACCCAGCGGTTCATCAAGCAATAACAACGCCGGGCGGTTAACAATTGCGCGAGCCAGCGCGATGCGCTGTTGCTGACCACCAGATAACTGTGTTGGTTTGCGTTGTGCCAAGTGCGGTAACTCAACTAGATCTAGAACTTTGCTTACTGCTGCATCAACATCTTTGATTCCGCGACGGCGCAAACCGAATGCGATATTTTCATAGATTGTTAAGTGCGGAAAAAGCGCATAGTTCTGAAAAACCGTATTAATCGGACGTTGATACGGCTTAGTTGTAGTGATATCGGTGCTACCCAAGTGAATGCTGCCAACAGTTGGCTCTTCTAACCCTGCGATCATTCGCAAAGTTGTAGTTTTGCCACAGCCCGATGGCCCAAGCAGCGCGAAGAATGATCCTTCGGGAATTACTAACGAAAGATCATCGACGGCAGTGAAATCGCCATAACTCTTCGTCAGTCGAGTTAAGCGCAGGTCACCTTTTGCTGAAATAGATTCCTTGGTCACCTAAAGGCCTTAGTTGCCTTGCGCTTTTTGGAACGCTTCAGCCCAAGAAGTTTCTTCAGCTGGAGTAAGTGAGCGGAAAACATTTAGCTTTGCAGACATTGCATCGTCAGGGAAGATGTATGAACTGTTTGCAAGTTCAGGAGCAATCTTTTCCATCTCTGCTTGAGCACCCTTAACTGGGCAAACATAATTTACATATGCAGCTACTTCGGCAGCTACTGCTGGATCGTAGTAGTAGTTAATTAGCTTCTCGGCATTAGCTTTTGCTTCAGCGCCAACTGGAGTTGGGATAATGAAGTTATCTCCTGAAATAGTTCCGCCTGATTCTGGAATTGCGAAATCAAACTTGCCTTCGTTTTCAGAGGCCAAGATGAACATGTCGCCAGACCAGCCAATTACAGCGGTAGCATCGCCTGCAGTTAGATCTTCAGCGTATTCGTTGCCCTTGACGCCACGAATCCAGCCATCAGCAATCTTGCCTTCCATGAAATCAACTGCGTTCATGAATTGATCTTCAGTTACTGTCTGCAGATCAACACCTTGTGAAAGCAGAATAATTCCGATGGTGTCGCGCATTTCAGATAGAACAACAATCTTGCCCTTGTTCTGTGGTGCGAATAAATCATCAAGTGTGCGAAGACCCTTTGGATTGGTCTTGGTATTCCAACCAAAACCACCCATGATGCCTTGCCAGGTAAGTGTTGATTCGCGATTTGGATCAAATGAAGGGGATGCAAGTGAATCAAGAATGTTTGACTTATTCGGAATGTTTGCAGAATCAAACTTTTGCGCGTAGCCCAAACGAATCCAGCGAGCTGCCATCCAGTCAGTTGGTGTTACAACGTCATAACCGATATCTTCATTGAGTTTTAGTTGCGCTTGTACTTTGCCGTAGAACTCATCGTTGTCGTTGTAATCTTCAAAATACTTTGCAGTGATTCCGTTGGCTGCGCTAAATGCTTCAAGTGTTGGATACTTTTTTGTATCTTCGTCGTAATCTAGATACAACGGCCAGTTACCCCAACGTACAGTTGCTGTGTCGCCACTGCCGCCATCACCTGATCCGCAAGCAGCTAATAAACCGGCCGCACCTACTGCGCCAGTACCTGCGATTAGTCCACGACGAGTTACTTGCGAATTAATTATCGCGCGAGCCTCGGGTGAGAGATCTTTTTTAGAAACCTTCTTTGACATTTTTTGCTCCTTCGCAGGTCGTGCAAGTTTGGGGTTATCAGGCCTTCTTCTTGTTAGTGGGTGGACGGTTCAACGAGCGTAATTATGGACTATTACGCGCCTAGATTCGACATTACATGCTTAATTCGAGTGTAATCTTCAAAGCCATAACTAGAGAGATCCTTGCCATAACCCGAACGCTTAAAGCCGCCGTGTGGCATTTCGGCCACGATCGGAATATGGGTATTGATCCAAACGCAGCCAAAATCAAAAGCGCGAGATAGGCGCATTGCGCGGCCATGATCCTTGGTCCAGATGCTCGAAGCCAGGCCATAATCGACCCCATTGGCTAAGGAAATCGCTTCCTCTTCCGATCCGAACTTCTGAATTGTTATGACGGGACCAAAAATCTCATTTTGAATCATCTCGTCATCTTGCTTGAGATCTGCGATCACAGTTGGGGCAAAGAAGTAGCCCGGCTGTTCGAGCTGCTTGCCGCCAGCGACGATCTTGGCATGGGCAGGTGTGCGATCGACAAAGCCTTTAACTCGAGCAAGTTGGTTGGCGTTATTTAGTGGGCCAACCAGAGCATCGCTATCAGGCATGCCAACTGCGATTTCGTTCGTGGCCTGATCTGCCAACTTTGCAACCATTGCGTCATAAACGCCAGCTTGAACCAAAACACGGGTAGCGGCTGTGCAATCTTGACCAGAGTTAAAGAAGCCCGCAACTGCAATTCCGGCAGCAGCAGCATCGAGATCTGCGTCATCGAATACAACAACAGGTGCTTTGCCGCCAAGTTCAAGATGTACGCGCTTTAATTGTGATGAGGCAGCCGCCGCAACTTCGGTACCTGCGCGCACTGAACCAGTAATTGAAACCATTACCGGAGTTGTGTGATCAACTAATAATTTTCCAGTTTCGCGTTCGCCGCAAATTACATTGAAAACACCGGCAGGTAAGAATTCACTCATTACTTGTGCCATAAATAAAGTTGAGGCAGGAGTTGTATCACTTGGCTTAAGCACCACAGTGTTACCCGCTGCAATCGCAGGTGCCCATTTCCAAACTGCCATCATCATTGGATAGTTCCAAGGTGTTACTTGTGCGCAAACCCCAATTGGTTCGCGACGAATATAAGAAGTCATGCCGCGCATATATTCACCAGCAGATTTACCTTCTAGGTTTCGCGCAGCGCCAGCAAAGAAACGAATCTGATCAATCATCGGTGGAACTTCTTCGGATGCGGTAATTGCAATTGGCTTACCTGTGTTGCGGCATTCAATCGCAATAATTTCTTCAGCCCGAGATTCGAGAGCATCGGCAATTTTTAGCAATGCACGTTGACGCTCTGATGGAGTTGAATCGCGCCATAACACGAAAGCATCGGAGGCAGCTTTCATTGCAGCGTCTACATCGGCGGCATTTGATTTAGGTGCAGTCGCATAGACCTCACCAGTTGCCGGATTTATTAGCTGAGTGACCTCGCCAGATG
>JBILOR010000023.1:0-13502 GCA_044374325.1 Candidatus Planktophila sp. | reverse complement strand
ATCGCATAGTCGAACTTACGGCACTGATTCGAGATCATCAGTTTCGTTACTACGTATTGGATGACCCAGCTGTAACTGACGCCGAGTTTGATAAATTGTTAAAGGAACTCGAAGCGCTAGAAGCTAAACACCCTGAACTTAAAGAAGCAGATTCGCCAACGCTACATGTTGGCGGCGGCTTCTCGACTCAATTTGAACAACATGACCATATCGAAAAGATGATGAGTCTTGATAACGTATTTGATCTTGAAGAATTGAGTTCCTGGTTTGATCGGGTTGAGAAAGAGATTGCCAACCCTCGGTACTTGTGCGAACTCAAGGTCGATGGTCTGGCGATTAATCTTAAATTTGAAAATGGTCAATTAACTCGTGCCCTTACTCGTGGCAATGGCACAACCGGCGAAGATGTAACTCTCAATGTTAAAACCATTAAATCTCTGCCCCATAATTTAAGTGGTAAAAAAGTTCCAGAGTTAATCGAAGTGCGCGGTGAAGTTTTCTTTCCAATTGCTCAATTCAATGAGATGAACGAAGCGCTTGAAGAAGCTGGCAAACCGCTATTCGCTAATCCACGAAACGGCGCTGCCGGCTCATTGCGTCAAAAAGATCCGCGCGTTACCGCTAGCCGCCCACTCGATGTTGTTGTGCATGGTGTTGGCGCACGAACCGGCATCGATTTTTCAGCCCAGAGCCAGGCATATGAATTGTTAAAAGGTCTGGGGCTGCCAACAAGTGCTCGCTTCAAAGTTTGCTCAAATCGAGCTGAAGTAAATGATTTTATTGGCTACTACGAAGCCCATCGCCACGATGTCGAGCATGAAATTGATGGCGTTGTAATCAAAGTTGATGAGATAGCTTCACAAGAAAAATTAGGTTTTACTTCGCGCGCACCCAAGTGGGCAATCGCTTTTAAGTATCCACCTGAAGAAGTCACCACAAAGTTACTTGATATTAAAGTCAGTGTCGGCCGAACTGGTCGAGTAACTCCCTTTGCTTTCATGGAACCAGTCAAAGTAGCTGGCTCAACTGTTACAAATGCAACGCTACATAACGCCCAAGAAGTTATTCGCAAAGGCATTTTGATTGGCGACACCGTAATCATTCGTAAAGCTGGCGATGTTATTCCTGAAGTTTTGGCACCAGTAGTAGAGCGCCGAGATGGCAGTGAACGGGCATTTGTAATGCCAACTAACTGTCCAGATTGCGGTAGTGAACTTCGGGCAATTACCGAAGGCGATGTAGATATCCGTTGCCCTAACACTAGATCTTGTCCGGCACAATTGCGTGAGCGAATTTATTACATAGCTTCACGTTCCGCTCTAGATATTGATGTACTTGGTTACGAAGCAGCCACCGCGCTGTTATCTGAAAAAATTCTTGAAGATGAATCAGAACTATTTGATTTAAGCCCAGCTAAATTAGTTAAGTCGAGTTTCTTTACTAAAAAAGATGGGCAACCAGCGGCTAACGTAGATAAGTTAATGAACGCTCTCGAAGTTGCAAAAACGCGCCCACTATGGCGAACCATTGTCGCGCTATCTATTCGCCATGTTGGGCCAACTTCTGCTCAAGCTTTGGCAACCGAATTCGGGTCATTGGAAAAGTTAGCAACCGCCTCAGTTGAGGAAATTGCAGCAATCGATGGCGTTGGTGCAACCATGGCCGAGGCGATTTCAGAATGGTTTGCAGTTGATTGGCACATGCGAATTGTCGAACGATGGACTGCCGCCGGCGTCACAGTGCATTTCGTGGATACCAATACTGCGCCGCAAACCTTGGCCGGACTCACCTTTGTTGTTACCGGCGGCCTGGAATCTTTCACACGCGATGGCATTGCCGAAACGATCACGGCCCATGGCGGTAAAGCCTCGTCATCGGTTTCTAAGAAAACAAATTATCTTTTGGTGGGCGCTGAACCTGGTTCAAAGTTGGCTAAAGCTGAAGAATTAGGCGTAACAATTATCGATGAGACGGCTTTTAAGAAACTACTCGCAGGCTCGTAGTAGGCTCATCCCATGATCAACCTTGCATCTGAAATCGTTCGCGAACTACCAGCACCTCCAGTTTTCTTTGGAGTTTTGGCATTTGTAACGCTCTCCATTCTTCTCTATTTAACACTTCGCCTCGGCAAGTAATTTAGAAAAGCTAGAGTTTGAGTCGCAGTATTCGCATTGGCCTGTACGGGGGCACTTTTGACCCGATCCACAATGGCCATCTTTATGTAATCACCGAATTACTAGAGCGCGATGTAGTAGATCAAATTGTTTTAGTTCCAGCTGGTGAACCTTGGTTGCGTCAAAATGCTCCAATTGCCAGCGGTGAAGATCGCCTCAAGATGTGTCAGTTAGCGGTTGCCGAACTTGATTTAGGTGATGAGGTTTTTGTAAATAGTATTGAAATTCGTCGAACTGGCCCGAGCTATACGATTGATACCGTTGAAGCGTTAAAGGCAACTTATCCAAACGACAAAATCGTTTTGATTCTTGGCACCGATGCTCATGCAACTATTGATCAGTGGCATCGCGCCGATGAGCTAAAGAAGTTAGTCGAAGTTTTAGTAATTGATCGCCCCGACTTTCCAGGGTCACCTACCCTTGATATCGATGCTTTGAATATTTCAGCAACTCAAGTACGCGCTGGAGATTTTGATCTGCTGCCACCTGCAGTAGTTACCTATATAAAGGAACGTGGCCTCTATGCCAGCAAGTGATTCAGTCAAGGCGTTAACCCAGATCGCAGCGCAAGCAGCCGCCGATAAATTCGGTACTGACATGATCGCAATCGATTTATCAGACCAATTAGTCTTAAGCGAAGTCTTCTTGATCATCACTGGTCAAAATGTTCGCCAAGTAGATGCAATTGCGGACTTTGTCGAAGAAAAGTTACGTTTGGCTGGAGACAAACCAGTCCGCCGCGAAGGTGGCGAAGAATGGATTCTGCTGGATTATTCTGATTTAGTGGTGCACATTCAAAGCGCTGATCTACGTCGTTACTACATGCTCGATCGCCTTTGGAATGATTGCCCAACAATTAAGTTAGATGTTCGAATACCGGTCGAAGAGTAAGAGTTAACGATGGCTAATCGAGTTTTATTGTGGCGGCATGGGCAAACTGATTGGAATACCGCAAATCGGTTCCAAGGTCATTCTGATATTCCACTAAATGCGGTGGGGCAGTATCAAGCAAAGCATGCGGCAAGTATTTTGGTCGGAATGCAACCAACCAAGATTATTTCAAGTGATTTAATGCGCGCTCGTGATACCGCACAAGCTCTTGGCGATCTGACAAAACTAAACGTGGAAATTGATGTCGATTTGCGCGAAACCAATGGCGGACTCTGGGAAGGAAAAACCGGCACTGAAAATCGTGCCGAAGATTTGCAGAACTTTATTCGCTGGATTGATGGCGAAGATAACCCAGCCGGAACCACCGGAGAAAAACGTAGCGAGGTTGCTACACGCGCAGTAAGTGCAATCAAACGAGCACTCGGTGATTTAGATAATCAATTATTGGTTGTCACTACTCACGGCGGCACTGCTCGCTGTGTTCTTGGTTCCTTACTCAATTTGCCGATGGCTAATTGGGGAGCTGTAGGCGGACTATCCAATGCCTCTTGGTCAATTTTGCAGACTAATTCGCGAGGCTGGCATTTAGTTGAACATAATGCAGGGTCTATTCCGGAAGTAATCTTGGGCGAAGAAAGCGGAGCGATTTCTCCCGAATAACTAGCGGCGAAGAAAGTGGAGCAGAAGCACTTGAATAAATAAGGTAGGGTCTGCTTCTCAAAGTAATTCGGGGCTGTGGCGCAGCTGGTAGCGCACCTGCATGGCATGCAGGGGGTCAGGGGTTCAAGTCCCCTCAGCTCCACGTGAGTTCTATTCCGACAATTCCGCAGGGCTGGAATACCAAAAACATCGGAGATCTCTCCGGTAAAAAATTCTTAATTACTGGTGGCACATCAGGTATCGGCAAAGAAGCAGCTCGCGAGCTAATTCGCGCTGGCGCACAAGTAACAATTACTGCTCGTGATGCTCAAAAAGGTGAAACAACAGCGCTCGAACTGGGTAACAAAAACATTTCAGTTGGATCACTTGATTTAACTTCACTTGTATCCATTAATGAATTTGCTAAATCAGTCACTGAAGATTTCGATGTTTTGATTTTAAATGCTGGTGTTATGGCTACACCACTTGCCCACACAAAAGATGGTTTTGAATTACAACTTGGCACAAACCACCTAGGACATTTCGCTTTAGCGGGTCTCTTGCATTCCAAAGTAACTGATCGCATAGTTTCTGTTGCCAGCCAAGCACATCGCTTAGGAAATTTCGGTAATGGCAGCAAAGCTGAAATCCTTAGACGGGCTAAAGGTGTTGGTGCTTACAAACCTTGGGGTGCTTATGGCGATAGCAAGTTAGCCAATTTACTTTTCACAAACGAACTGCAGCGTCGCATCATGAAAAACAATTGGCGTTTTAGCGCCTATGCCGTGCACCCGGGTTACAGCAATACCAACTTACAAAGTGTCAGCCCGGCAATGCGAGGCGCTAGTGCCGAAGCTCGAATAACTGCTGCCGCCAACGCGCTAATCGCACAAAGTGCTAGCCGGGGCGCGTTGCCTACTCTTTGTGCAGCGACACATTCACCATTAGTTGGCGCAACATACATTGGCCCCGATGGCTTCATGGAAATGCGTGGTTTCCCAAAACTAACTCGCGCCGCCGGCATCGCGTATGACCAAGAATTAGCAGCCAATTTATGGGCGGTAAGCGAAGAACTCACTGGCATTAATTGGGGCTAAAGCCCGATAAACTAAGTTAATGACCACTGAACGCGAGCATGCGGCGTATGACTTCGCCTATGTGCAAGAAAAGTGGCTACCAGTCTGGGACAAAATTGAGCCATTTAAATCTGGCCGAGCCGATGATCCCCGCCCCAAGAAATATGTTCTCGATATGTTCCCGTATCCATCGGGTGATCTACATATGGGCCATGCCGAGGCTTACGCACTTGGCGATGTAATTGCTCGTTACTGGGCGCAAAAAGGTTTCAACGTTATGCACCCAATTGGTTGGGATGCTTTTGGTTTACCAGCCGAAAATGCTGCGATCAAGCGCAATGAAGATCCAAAGATTTGGACCTACGAAAACATCGCAGTACAAAAAGCATCGATGCGTCGTTATGCCTGCTCCTTTGACTGGGATCGCGTTTTTAATACTTGCGACCCTGAGTATTACAAATGGAATCAATGGTTATTTTTACAGCTTCACGAACGTGGTTTGGCATATCGCAAAGATTCCGCCGTTAACTGGTGCCCAGATTGCCAGACTGTTTTAGCGAATGAGCAAGTTGTTGCAGGTTTATGTGAGCGTTGCGATAACGCAGTAACCAAGAAGAAGTTAAATCAGTGGTATTTCAAGATTACTGATTATGCCGATCGTTTGCTTGATGACATGGAACAACTCGAAGGCAAGTGGCCTGAGAAAGTTCTAATGATGCAGCGCAACTGGATCGGTCGTTCAACTGGTGCAAATGTGCAATTCCAAATCGAAGGCATGCCAGATCCCGTAACTATTTACACAACTCGCCCTGATACTTTGTACGGCGCAACTTTCTTTGTAGTTGCTGCCGACTCTGAACTCGCTGCCAAGTTAGCTGCCGGCACTGAAGTTGAAACTGAATTCAAGCAATATCTCGATAGCGTTAAAGCTGCTTCAGATATTGATCGCTTAGCAACCGATCGCCCAAAGACTGGTGTTTTCTTGCATCGTTATGCAATCAACCCTGTAAATGGCGATAAGTTACCTATTTGGGCAAGTGATTATGTATTAGCTGATTACGGCACTGGTGCGATCATGGCTGTTCCGGCTCACGATCAACGCGATTTAGATTTCGCTCGCGCCATGAAACTACCTGTGCGCGTCGTTGTTGAAACTGGCGAGGAAGACCCAAATGAATCTGGCATCGCAACCGGTGGCGACGGAAAACTAGTTAATTCAGGCTCACTTAACGGACTTTCTAAAGCTGAGGCGATTGCGCAGATCAATGCTCAACTTGAAAAAGATGGCCTTGGAAAATCTGCTCGTAACTATCGCTTGCGTGACTGGTTAGTTTCTCGCCAACGTTATTGGGGTACACCAATTCCGATTATTCACTGCCCTAAGTGCGGTGAAGTCGGAGTCCCTGGAGATCAACTTCCATTGACACTGCCAGATGCAACTGGCCTAGATCTAAAACCAAAGGGTCAATCACCGCTTGCTGCTGCAACTGATTGGGTAAATGTTCCTTGCCCTAATTGTGGCACCGCAGCAATGCGCGATACCGACACCATGGATACTTTCGTAGATTCATCTTGGTATTACCTGCGCTATCCAAGTTCGACTAATCACAAAGAACCATTTAGTCGCGCCGATGTTGACACTTGGTTGCCAGTTGATCAATATGTTGGCGGCGTAACTCACGCAATTTTGCACTTGCTCTACAGTCGCTTCTTCACCAAAGTTTTATTCGATCTCGATATGGTTTCATTTAACGAACCATTTACTCGTCTGCTAAATCAAGGCATGGTCTTGATGGATGGCTCAGCGATGTCTAAATCGCGTGGCAACTTAGTTCGTCTCTCTGATGAACTTGCTAACCATGGTGTAGATGCAATTCGTCTTTCAATGGTTTTCGCTGGCCCACCTGAAGATGATGTTGACTGGTCAGATGTTTCACCAGCTGGTTCAGTTAAATTCTTAACTCGTGCTTGGCGTTTATCTGGCGATGTCACGAGCAAGCCAGGAGTTGATTTCAGTACTGGCGAAATTTCACTTCGTAAAGCCACACACAAAGCCCTTCACGATGCCGCTTTTGCCGTCGAATCTTTCCGCTTTAACGTAGCAATTGCTCGCGTTATGGAACTTGTAAACGCCACTCGCAAAGCAGTTGATAGTGGTTGTGGCCCAGCCGACCCAGCTGTTCGCGAAGCGGTTGAAGCCACTGCAATCATGTTGTCTCTCGTTGCGCCGTATACGGCAGAAGAAATGTGGGAGCGCTTAGGCCATCAGCCAGCAGTAGCTCTTGCGGGCTGGCCAGTTGTGGATGAAAAACTACTTGTGGCTGATGCCGTTGAAGCGGTAATTCAAATTAATGGCAAGATCAAAGAGCGTCTTGATGTTTCGCCAACAATTTCTGACGCAGAACTAGAAGCTCAAGCGCTTGCACTTTCAGCAATCGTCACTGAATTAGGCGGAGTAGCACCGGTAAAGATAATTACGCGCGCACCTAAGCTCGTAAATATCGTTATCGCTGCAAACTAAGCACGAGCCAATCACTGGCGTAACCAGAACTGACTGAACTACTGCAACTTACCGAAGCTCGTTGAGCTGCATTGATTCCAAAGGTTGGTTGCACGCGTACTGTCTTTGAAGAACCTGCAGCAACGCCAAATTCAATGTAATAATCTTGGAAGCTAAGAGTGCAAGCGTAATAACCTTTACCTGAAACTCTTACGGTTGCGTTAAATGAGTTAGGCCAGATAACTAATTGAGGAAGACCTAACGTAATCTTTGTGTAAACCGGAGCTGGTGGCTTCTTCTTAAGTACCACTGTACCTTCAGCAGAAGCTGCTACTGTTCCAGTCGTAGCTCCAACCGAAACCTTAATCGCAGTTGTTTTGCTTAATGTTTGAAGAACTACAGAGCCAGAACCATTCTTGATTGTAAATGTTTGTTTAACTGCTTTTCCGGAAGAGTTCTTGTAAGTAATTGTTGCGGTATGCGAGCCTTTCCATGCAGCGCTACCAAGGTAGGCCTTAACTTTGATTGAAGGAGCTGCTGGTGTCCACCAGTAATAACCTTCTAGATCAACGAACTTAAGCACCGGAGCCCATTTCATTGTGTAACTCTTGGTTGCCGAATAAGACTGACCGATGGTGTCGACTACCTTGACTGAAACAGTGTGAACCCCGGGAGAGACTTCATTTAAATTAGCATCCAACTTCTCTGAAGAGCCTGGGATTACTTTGCCATCTATCGACCATTGAACTTCTTCAATATTCCGATATCCACCCTGTCGATCTATTTGAACTGTTGGGAAATCGCCTGGCAAATAAAGAGTCCCTCCCTCAGGCAGTGAAATCCTCAAGCCAGGATCCTTTAGTGTGTATTCAAACTTATACTTCTCACTACTGTGATTATTTTCGTCATATGCCCAAAACTCAAAACTGTACTTTCCATTCTTCGCATATTCAGTTGCTAAAAAGAAGGATGCCTTCAGAACCTCAGAGTTAGGTACAAAGCAATTATCTTCGATTTGGTATGCATTTTCTTCAAGCTCATCACCCCTTGAATCAATCAAGGAGGGCAAAATCTCGATATTGGAATCCTGCGCAAAGTTCACACACCACTTAGTAACTTCGGCTTCACCATAACGCTTAGCTGTAAGTGCAACAGACGGGCGAGTTTCAGAATCTCCCATACTTGATGTTCCAGTAATTGTTGGTCCTGGGTTATTAGTCGTTATAGTCCAACTTGCAGCAGTTGATTCGCGTCCACTTGAATCAGTCACTTTAACTACGAAGGTGTAAGCCTTGTTCTCCCAGGCAGTTGTGTCATAGGAGAGGTTAAGTCTTCTTAAATCCCATCCGTTTCTCTCCATGCAACCATCTGAAAGATTTATGTAATACATGTCGTAGTTGCTGTTACCAGTGTCAGTAAATTGCCAGGCAGCCTTATTTTCAGAAGGCTCACCATTAATAGTTAAACACCACTTAGTAATAATTGAAGTACCGCTCGATGCTGGAGCTGCAGAGGCTTTCATGACAATCTTGCCAGTCACGGTTGAGTTATTGGCAGGAGCGGTCCAAGCGACAGTTGGGCCAACGTTTGCCGTTGTAATTGTCCAGCTAGCAGCAGTTGATTCGCGATCACTTGAATCAGTCACTTTAACTACGAAGGTGTATGACTTGTTCTCCCAGGTCGTTGTGTCATAGGAGAGGTTAAGTTTCCTCAGATCCCATCCGTTTCTCTCCATGCAACCATCTGAAAGATTTATGTAATACATGTCGTAGTTGCTGTTACCAGTGTCAGTAAATTGCCAGGCAGCCTTATTTTCAGAAGGCTCACCATTAATAGTTAAACACCACTTTTTAACAATTGAGGTCCCGCTTGAGGCAGGAGTAGCTGTTGCTTTAAGCACGATCTTGCCAGTGACAGTTGAGTTATTAGCAGGGGAGTTCCAGGCAACGGTTGGGGCAACGTTAGCGTTTGCTTGACTTGCAAAAGCGAGAGTTCCGCCAAAAGTTAGGGCTGCTACGACTAAGGCTTTTGAAATTCTCATAGGGATAACCCTAAGGGAATCGGTACTTTTTGGCGTGTACGGGCTTAGTTTCGGGCCAATTTGAAGCATGGGCGCTGCTGTGAAATTTCTGTAATCCCCGTGCAGGTTGGATCAACAGGAAACTATCCCTAGCCAGGCTTACTTAGGTGCCCACCTGAGAATGTCGGCATGAATGAATTCCAAAATCAGATTCAACGGATCACTGACTGGTGGTACGAACTCAACTTTTCTTCCTTGCAAAAGCGCGGCCTTCTTGTTATCGGCGCATTAGTAATTGTCATTTCAGGATTCTGGGTAACCACCGGAAAATCCGAAGCGGTAATCATGGCCGAACCAATCGCAATTGAAGCACCACTCGTGACCATTGATGTTGCTGGCGCGGTTACTAACCCCGGGGTTTATGCGCTACCCGGAAATGCTCGGGTGATTGATGCGATTAAAGCTGCGGGCAATTCACTAGCCGGTACTGATTTAAGTGATTTGAACTTAGCTCGCATAATTCGTGATGGCGAACAGATTTATGTTTCCCCAACTGAGAAAACTAAAATTCCAGCTGGTCGGAAATTTGCTACCAAAAAAGCTACTCCGACTGGGCCGTTAAATATAAATAGAGCTACTGCCAAACAATTTGAAAAACTCGACGGCGTTGGACCAGTGCTAGCAAAGCGGATAGTCGCTTACCGCGCAGCAAACGGCCCCTTCATTACCTTGGAAGATCTCGACAAAGTTTCCGGGATTGGGCCAGCTAAATTCGCACAGTTCAAAAGCCAAATCACCGTTTAATTGATTTTCGCGCCATAACCATAGGCGCGGCCATCTGGCTGGGCGCACTTATTCAAAGTTATTTAGCGCCATGGCGAGTGACGGTATTAGTTCTGGCTCTGGCAATTTTTATACTTCTAGGTAAAAAACAACGAGCGCTAGTTGTAATCATCGCTTTATTGCTGGGATCAACAATAATGTCGTTTCGTTCTCAAGCTTTAACCGAGACGGTTCTTACGCAGTATCTAGGCAGTGAAGTCCAGCTAACTGCTCAATTAATCACTGACCCCAATCGCACAGCCTCGAAAGTATCAGGGCGAAACTTTGTGGCAAGTAACTGGTCTTTTTTGGCCAGCGCAGTTTCGATCGAAACTAGCGCAGGTATTTATCGATTAAAGATTCCGATTCGGGTGTTATCGCCAGCTAAGAACTTGAGTGGTTTATTGCCTGGGCAGAGAATAAGTGGGCGAGCGGTTCTGGTAAAAAGTAAAGAAGCCCGAGTTGCTGCTCTTGTGCTTTTTCATGGTGACGTAAAGGTTGAAACACGTGCTTCGCTTTGGGCACGTTCACTAGGTGCAATACGAATTGGCCTGCGAGATGCAAGCGGCGATGGTGATGCGGGTGCACTGATTCCTGGAATGGTGCTGGGAGATACCTCAAAACAAAGTGCCGATTTCAAGTTAGCGATGAAGCGATCTGGGCTAACTCACCTAGTTGCCGTAAGCGGCGCGAACTTTGCCATTGTTTCTGGTTTTGTTTTATGGCTAATGCAATTCTTGTTTCGTAAACGCAACTTTCGAATTGGCGCAACAGCTCTTTCACTAATTTTCTTTATTGCACTTGTCCGCCCATCGCCTTCAGTATTGCGAGCAGCTGCGATGGCCGCGGTGGTGCTGGTTGCGATGAGTCATCGACATGCTGCAGACTCATTGCCCGCACTTGGTTTTGCAATTGCCGCCGTGGTGATCGCAGATCCCTGGCAATCGCGTGATGCTGGCTTTGCGCTATCGGTATTAGCAACTGGTGGTTTACTGCTGGCGGCTCCCAAGTTAATAACTTTTTTTGCCAGATTTGTGCCGCGAAAATTTGCCGAAGCGTTAGCTCCGCCAATCGCGGCAACGCTCTTCTGCTCGCCAGTATTAGTTGCGCTATCTGGCTTTCTCTCGCCGATGAGCGTGATTGCCAATCTATTGGCAGCCCCAGCAGTGGCTCCGATTACCGTGTTGGGGTTTATTGCGGCGCTGATTAATCCAATCTTGCCTGGCATCACTGGCTTACTAATTCTGATTATTCGAATTCCCGCAGCTTTCATTGGCTTTGTTGCGAAATGGTCAGCTAGTTTTTCGGTATTGGAATTAGGCAAAGGGGCTGGTGGTTTCTTAGCAATTGCAGTCGCGGCACTTTGTATCTGGATCTTTCGAACTTTCTTTCACAACCATCGAAAAGCAATCGCGATCGCTCTAATTGTGTTACTTGCGGCAGGTAATTGGTTTGCCAGATTCCCCGGCATCGATTGGCAAGTAGGCAACTGCGATATCGGACAAGGCGATGCCATGGTGATCAATTTAGGAAATCAGCAAGGCGTTGTAGTTGATGTGGGGCCTAACCCGCAGTTGATAGATAAATGTTTAAAACAATTCGGAATTACTCACGTATCAATCTTGGTTCTTACTCATTTCCACGCCGACCATGTTGAAGGTTTGCCGGGTCTACTTAAAGGACGCAAGGTTGGGCAAGTTTGGGTTAGCCCACAGATTGATCCAGCATTCGAAAGTGAACGAGTTCAGAAATGGTTAAAGGTCATTCCACAGATTCCGGTGACCGCTGGATTTAGCGCACAAATAGTTGGTAATCGCGGGCCGATTAAATTTCACGCACTCTGGCCAAAACTGGGTGCGCAAGATTCACCAAATAACTCGAGCATCGTGATGGAGATTAATTCAACAGACTTTTCTCTGCTCGCAGCGGGGGATATCGAGCCAATTGCACAGTCACAATTGGTTCAGCAATTAAGCCAAGTTGATATGTACAAAGTGGCGCATCACGGTTCGCGCTACCAGGATCTGAACTTCATGAAGGCTCTCTCGCCTCGAATATCGATAATTAGCGTGGGCAAAGACAATACTTACGGCCACCCGGCGCCCCAAACAATCGCCGCCTTGAGTAGGATCGGCAGCACGGTTTACCGAACTGATCAAGATGGCGCGCTTGCGATAAATGCACGCAGACATCGGGTTAAGGTTCGCAAGAGTCATCAGATATTTAAATTCTGGGACTGGGGATAGGAGAGCGGGGGTGAGCGATGAATGATTTCTATTTGATTCTCGGTTCTGAAGCTGTCCTTGCCGATCGTGCACTTACTAAATTGCAAGCTGAGTTAAAAAGCGAGAACGCCGAAATCACTTCGATCTATGCCGCCGATTCAATCGTGGGTGACATCTCAGATGCCCTTGCGCCATCATTATTTTCCGAGCGACGTGCACTAATCATTCGCGACTTACAAGATTTACCCGAAGATAACAAAGAAGAAATCCTTCGCTACTTGCTAGAACCAGACGCTTCGACCACCGTAATTTTTCTACATAAAGGTGGCGTTAAAGGAAAAGCACTTCTTGATGCAATTAAGAAAGTTAAACCTGAGATTATTTCTTGTGATCCGCTTAAGAAAGAAGCCGAGAAACAAGAATTCGTTAAGAATCTATTTCTAGATGCTGGTCGCAAAGCGTCACCTGCTGCAATTGCAGCACTAGTAAATGCAATCAGTGGCGACCTTCGCGAACTAACTGCGGCTTGTAGTCAGATCATTGCTGATGCACCTGCGGGCACCATTGATGAAAAAGAGGTTGATAAGTATCACCAAGGACGTGTTGAAACCACGGGCTTTGATGTGGCAGATGCCGCCCTCGATGGAAATTTGCCAGTTGCACTCTTGCAATTACGAAGCGCGATCGAAACCGGCACTGACCCAGTTATGGTTACTAGTGCAATTGCTTCGGCACTTCGTTCCTTAGCCAAAGTTTCAGGCGCTAACCGAAATGCAAAATCCTTCGAGTTAGCTGGCCAATTAGGCATGGCGCCTTGGCAGATCGATAAGGCTCGTCGCCAATTAGCGGGCTGGACTCCACGCGGAATCGTGGCTGCCGTGGGGGCAATTGCCCTGGCCGATGCCCAAGTAAAAGGGGCGGCAAGTGACCCGATCTACGCGCTCGAACACGCAATTTCCGAGATCGCCAGCGCAAAAGCGGCCCGATAACCCGATTTAGCTGAATTACTCCGATTTGAGCCTAACGGCGCCCCGCTGGTAGCCTTCGGGTTCGTATTTAGCGTTCAACCAATTTAGTTCGGAGTAAACCTTAAGTGGCAAATATCAAGTCGCAGATCAAGCGGATCAAGACCAATGAGAAGGCACGCCTACGTAA
>JBILOR010000119.1:0-3966 GCA_044374325.1 Candidatus Planktophila sp. | reverse complement strand
GTAGCGGGTCTGCGGCATCTAGTGCCAATGCATATTCTCGGTCAGTAACCTTCATGCCGTAAAGGTACGCTTTCCCCCTATGGCACGCAATCTTGTTAACGTCGAAAGCGTCAACAAAGCCTTTGATGTTAAGCAATTACTAGTCGCTGTTTCACTGGGTGTTGCTGAGGGCGAACGCATCGGAATTGTTGGCCGAAACGGCGCCGGCAAGAGCACTTTGATGAAGCTAATTGCCGGAATTGAGCAACCAGATTCCGGGCGAGTAACCAAGAGCAATTCAGTAAAACTAGGAATGCTTAATCAAGTCGACGTGGCTGATAAAGCTGCAACCGTTCGAGATGTTGTTCTAGGCGATAAAGCGAAACATGAGTGGGCTAGCGATGCCGGCGTCCGCGAAGTTTTTACGGGACTTTTTGGTGGCTTCGATGATCATCTTTTCGAACGAACTTTTCTCTCTTTATCAGGTGGTGAACGCCGCCGAGTTGGTTTAGCAAAGTTACTTATCGATGATCTTGATCTAATTCTGCTGGATGAGCCGACAAACCACTTAGATGTCGAAGGCGTGGCTTGGCTAGCAAACCATCTAAAGAATCGTAAAAACATTGCCGTAACAGTTGTTACGCACGATCGTTGGTTTCTAGATGAAGTTACTGATCGCACCTGGGAAGTAGTTGGCGGCAAAGTTGAAGAATATGACGGTGGTTATTCAGCATTCGTTTTAGCTAAAGCAGAGCGTTCGCGCCAAGCAGCAGTGCTAGATCAGCGTCGCAATATGCTTATTCGTAAAGAACTAGCTTGGTTGCGACGTGGTGCACCTGCTCGTACTACTAAACCAAAGTTTAGAGTCGATGCTGCAAATGAATTAATCTCAGCTGAACCAGCCCCACGTGACACCACCGAGTTATTGAAATTTGCGCAAAACCGACTAGGAAACACGGTTTACGAGACGCACCATCTGCAAGTTCGTGCGGGTGATAAAGAGTTAATCGATGATCTTTATTGGAATGTTGGACCTGGCGACCGAATTGGAATTGTTGGCGTTAACGGAGCTGGTAAAACAACTTTAATGCGCACTCTGGCAGGTGAGATCCAACCGAGTGCTGGAAAATTAGTTACTGGCGTTACCGTAAAAGCTGCTTTCTTAACGCAGCATTTGGCTGAGCTTGACCCAACTTGGCGAGTACTTGAAGCTGTCGAAAAAGTTGCCTCACATATTGAACTAGGCAAAGGACGCACACTTTCAGCATCACAACTTTGTGAGCGATTAGGTTTTGACCGTGACTCACAATGGACCCCGGTTGGCGATTTATCTGGCGGCGAGAAACGACGACTACAACTAACTAGATTGCTAATGGAAAGCCCTAACGTTTTGATGCTTGATGAGCCAACCAATGATTTTGATATCGAGATCTTGACCGAGTTAGAAGATTTGCTCGATAGTTATGCTGGAACGCTTCTGATAATTTCCCACGATAGATATTTTCTAGAGCGAGTATGTGATCGCTTTGTTGGATTACTTGGCGATAAAAAATTACTTGATTTGCCGCGCGGAGTTGATCAATATTTAGATTTGCGCGAGAAAAGTATTTCAGGCAGTACAACAAAGAAAGAGAACAAATCAACCTCTTCAGCCGCTGAGCAGCGTCAGGCTAAAAAAGATTTAGCACGAATTGAACGCCAGATATCAAAGCTAGAAGAGAAGATTGCATCTTTGATAGCAGAGCAAGAGCAGAGTGAATTTGATGCAGAGCGATTAGCGGCCATAGCAGCTGAATTAGTCGAGTTGAATTTAGAGAAATCTGGACGCGAAGAAGAATGGCTTGCCGCTACATTGCTCATCGAGGGTTAAACTTGGCACATGAATAAACTGACCCACGCCATTGAAGTTGTCTTATTCCGTGCGCGCTTTCTATTAGCGCCGCTATACCTAGGGCTAGTAGGCGCTTTAGTTCTGCTTTGCTGGCGCTTTATTGTGGAGTTTTATCACATCGCTCAACATATTGGTGAGGCTACTGCGCAGACTTTCACCCTTGAACTTTTAGCACTTCTTGACTTAACTCTTTTAGCTAACCTGATTCTGATGGTGATCTTTGCCGGATATGAAAACTTTGTTTCGCGCATTGATGTTGCGGCCGAATCTAAGGATCGCCCACACTGGATGGGAACCATTGATTTCTCAGGCTTAAAAATCAAGTTAATCGGTTCGCTCGTTGCAATCTCAGTAATCGAGCTATTGAAAGATTTCATCGAACTTGCGGGTCAAGATCATGTTGGTGGCGGCACCAAGTGGCGCATCGTTATTCATTTAACTTTCGTAGCATCAGGCGTGCTCTTTGCGGCAATGGATTGGATCGCTGATAAGCGAGAGTTCCACGGCACACATAAGTAATGCGCCTTGACTTATTAGCTGCGCTTTCTGGCTTAATGATTGCGCTTCAAGCGCGAGCGAATGGCGAACTTTCTCATCGGTTAAATAATGGAATCCAAGCTGCATTAGTTTCATTTGGCTCCGGACTTTTAATCATTGCCGTTATTTCACTTTTTCATAAAGGCATAAAAGAGGGAATAACTAATCTGCGAATGGCAGTTAAAGCCAAGGAGATTCCACGTTGGCGACTATTTGCTGGCGCTCTAGGCGGAACTTTTGTTGCGTTTCAAACTCAAGTCGTGCCAATTATTGGTGTGGCAATCTATTCCGTAGCTTCAATTGCGGGTCAAACCGCCATGTCTCTATATGTTGATCGAATCGGTTTAACTGGTGGCGGTAAAAAGTTAATCTCAAAGCGACGAATTGCGGCGGCAGCCTTAACAGTATTGGCTGTTCTAGTTTCAGTTTGGGATCGCATCGATGCCAAAGATTTATCAATGTGGGCAGTATTTTTCGGGGTTTTGGCAGGTGCCATCGTGGGCGTGCAGAGAGCGCTTAACGGCCAGATTAACGAACATTCAAAACAGAGTTTCACTACATCGCTACTGAATTTCATTATGGGAACTGGTTTCTTAGTCATTCTTCTAGTTATTGCAGTTTTTGCCAATTGGTCTGAACTTTCACCGCTTCCAGCTGGCCCATGGTGGATATATACCGGCGGCGTAATTGGTGTTATTTATATTGCTTTTACTTCAACCATCGTGCAGCATCTAGGCGTACTAACTTTCACACTATTTAGTGTTGGTGGCCAATTAGTTGGGTCGCTGCTAATTGATTTAATTTCACCAACTAATGGCGTAAATGTCAGCGTTTATTTAGTGACCGGAATTGTTATGACTTACTTTGGGGTGATCGCCGGAGGCGTAAGTAGTTCACGAATCCGGAAACCAGCGAAAGCACAATAAAGAAGAGCGCAATCAGTTTAGAATTTTCATCTATCCAAGGGAACTGAACTGCGTAATAACCAAGCATCGTCATTCCGACTCCCCAAACAAATGCACCAAGAGCATTCGCGCTTAAGAAGCGGTAGTAATTCATCTTGCATATTCCAGCAATTGGTGGCACGAAAGTTCTAATCCAAGGGTAGAAGCGCGCAAATACAACGGCCCACCACCCGTATCGTTCGTAGAAACGTTCGGCACGCGCAACCATCTTGAGAAATCCAGGTCGCTTGCTCTTTTCTAAATATGAGCGCCCGACAGTTCGACCAAGTGCAAACCCAACTTGGTCGCCCATGAAAGCAGCCAAAAAGATAATAGTTACTAATAGAAGAATGTTTACATTTTCGGTCGAGGCCGCAACTAACCCAGCGAAGAATAGAAGTGAATCACCTGGAATAAAGAAGGCGATCAACACGCCAGTTTCCAAGAAGATGATGACGCCCATAAAAATGTAGAGCAAAAACGGGGCCATCGAGCTTAAAAACCCTTGGTAAGACGAGAAATCCATTAACAGCTCTTCTTTACCGCCGTAGCGACCGCTGTAACAACCTGCGGATCAAAAACGCTAGGAACAATGAATGAAGTGTTTAATTGTGA
>JBILOR010000022.1:0-13621 GCA_044374325.1 Candidatus Planktophila sp. | reverse complement strand
TTCATCATTACATCATCGACTGCAACTGCCAAGGTATAGAGCGGTGAGCCATCGCCACGAACCAGCACAAAATCAGGTACAAATTTATGGTCGAAAGTTACATCGCCGCGAATCTCATCAGTAAAAGTGGTACTGCCATCTGGCATACGCATGCGCACAACAGCTTCGCGACCTTGCGCCTTGTAATCTGCAACTTGAGCATCAGTTAAGTCGCGGCATTGGCCGTCGTAACCAGGTGCGACATTTGCAGCGCGTTGTGCCTCGCGTCGAGCTTCTAACTCAACGGGTGTGCAATAACAGTAATAGGCATCTTTTTGATCTAGAAACTTTTGGGCCCACTGCGCATAAATATCTAATCTCTGCGATTGCAGGTAAGGACCATTTGGTCCACCAACTTCTGGACCCTCATCCCAATCAAGCCCCAGCCACTTGAGCGTATCGATCGCAGCTTGAATGTATTCATCGGTAACGCGAGTGGTATCGGTATCTTCGATGCGAAAAATAAATGTGCCGCCGGTATGACGGGCATAGGCCCAATCAAAGAGCGCCGTGCGAATATTTCCAACATGCAGGTCACCAGTAGGTGATGGTGCAAACCGAACGCGAACTTCTTTACCCACGTGAACTCACCTTGTTTGTTAACTCGCCTAAACCATCGATTGCGATAGTAATAGTTGATTTCTCGGGCATCGGACCGATACCAGCTGGCGTTCCGGTAATAATTACATCGCCCGGAAGTAGCGTCATAACTTGCGAAACAAACTCTACGATTGCCGGCACATCAAAAATCATCTGGCTTAACTTGTCATCTTGCTTAACTTCACCATTTACCGTCGCTGTGATTCGTTGAGTTCCAGGGATGAAATCAGTATCGATCCAGGGGCCAAGTGGGCAGAAAGTATCGAAGCCTTTGGCGCGAGTCCATTGGCCGTCTCTCTTCTGTAAATCGCGAGCAGTAACATCGTTGGCAATTGTGTAACCAAAGATCACATCGTTAACGCGCTCTTTAGGAACATCTTTGCAAATACGCCCAATCACAATTGCTAGTTCGGCTTCGTGGTCAACTTGCCCGGCCATGTTGGGCCACACAATGGTGTCATTTGGGCCAATTACCGAAGTATTAGGTTTGATAAAGATGATTGGTTCATCAGGTACAACGCCGCCCATTTCAGCTGCATGATCGGCATAGTTCTTGCCAATACAGACAACCTTGCTGCGCGGAATAACTGGTGCAAGTAAACGCACTTTGCTTAGCTGCGTTGTTGCGCCGGTCTTAGTTACCCCGTGATAAATCGGATCTCCCGCAATAACGCTGATGGTGTTGTCATCTTCGAGCAACCCGAAGAGCGGGTCGGTACCTAGACCGGTATCTGGGCCTGGACTAAATCGAACGATGCGCATTACACAATCTTATCGGGCTCTGCCCCATCATTTGCAAAGAAGATGGCCGCACTTGGCGCAAACTCATTAATTACTGCAGTTTTCGCACTTCGCTCACCAGTAAAGACTACGGCCTCAATGCCACTAATTTGTGAAGCCATCGCAACTGTAAATACAGCTTCGACGGCATCTAGATCTAGTGAAGGCGAACTAACTGGCACTGCCACGTAAGTACGACCAGTGTTATCACGTAACGCTGCAGCTTGTTTTGCACCGCTGCGCTTCAAGGTTGCTTGTGCCAAAGTGACTAACTTTTGATCTTCGGGATTACTCAGCATCAGAAACTGGCTCCACTAACTTTTCAATCAGAACACTACTAATTCTACGACGGCGGCCAATTGGTCGTTCTGAAGTAATCGACCAACCAGCCAAATCTACGGTGCTTCCAGTAATTGGAACACGACCAAGTTTCTGCGCCATGAGTCCGCCAATAGTGTCAACATCTTCGAAGTCTTGGGCTTCGATCTCGATTTCGAGTTCTTCGGCTAAATCTTCAATATGTAAAACAGCCTTTGCGCGTGCTTTAGTTTTCTCATCATTTAACCATGTAAATGATTCATCGCCATCATCAAATTCATCGGCAATTTCTCCCACGATTTCTTCAATAATGTCTTCGATCGTGATTAGGCCAGCAGTGCCGCCATATTCATCAACCACAATTGCTAAGTGGATCTGATCGCGTTGCATTTCCTTAAGTAACTCTGCTGCAATCTTAATTTCTGGAACAAAGGTAGCTGGGCGTAAATGCTGTTCTACCCGCTCAGTTGTTTCGGCTTCATGGTGATCAAGTGCGCGCCGGGCTAAATCTTTCACGTAGGTAATGCCAATAATGTTGTCAATGTTTTCGCCCACTACTGGAATTCGAGAGAAGCCAGAACGAAGGGCGAGAGAAAGGCCTTGGCGCAGCGTTTTATCTTTTTCTACCCAAACCATGTCGGTGCGGGGCACCATTAACTCGCGCACCAAAGTATCGCCCAGCTCAAATACCGAGTGAATCATTTCGTGCTCATCAGACTCAACCAGGCCTCGCTCGTGAGCTTGATCTACTAGGTCGCGAAGTTCAGCTTCATTAGCAAATGGGCCACTTCTGAAGCCTTTTCCTGGGGTCATGGCATTGCCAATTGCGATAAGTAATTTGGTTACTGGAGCCAGAATAAAAGCCAAGAAATAAGCAACTGTTGCACCGGCTAGCGCCCAATTATTTGGCTTTTGTTTACCAAGCGTGCGAGGGCCTACTCCGACCATTACATATGAAACAACCACCATGATTGCAACTGTTAATGCCATGGCTTGAGCAGATGAATATTCGCGCAACAAAATCACGGCCAATAAAACAGTGGCAGTTAACTCGCAAGTTTTTCTAACTAACAAAACCACATTTAAATATCTAGCTTGGTCAAAGAAAACTTTCTTTAGTAAAGCGCCGCCGCGTTTGCGTTCAAGTTCTTCAATCACAACTCGAGAGATAGAGGCTAGTGCTGATTCGGTGCCAGCTAAAAATCCGGCGAAGGCTAGAAGTGCAATGATGGAAATTATGGGCAGGGGGTTCATTTACTTTCAGCACTCCATTGTTTTACTAGGGATTCTTGCAGGTCGAACATTACTTTCTCTTCTACAGCTTCAGCATGGTCATAACCCAAGATATGTAACAAGCCATGGGTGGCCAAAATGAACATCTCATGTTCAGGTGAGTGGCCAGCTAAGTTTGCTTGCGCGGTTGCAAAATCAGGTGAGATAACAATGTCGCCCAAAGTCACTACTTCGCCTTGAGTTTCAGGCAGATCCATTGGGAAAGAGAGCACGTCAGTTGAGCCAGGCTCATCCATCCACTTAATGTGTAGCTCGGTCATTTCAGCATCATCGACAAAAGTTACATTTAAATCGCAATCCGGATGCAGATCTAATTTAGCCATCGCGAAAGCTAAGAGCGATTGAATTTGTTCCCCTGGTGCAAGCGCTCCTGATTTATTGGTTATTTCAATGGTCATGGATTGCGAATCGAGCGCGGGGCTTGGCGCGCTTCATTGAACTTGTCGTAAGCCTTAACAATGTCGCCAATTAAGCGGTGGCGAACCACATCTTCGGCACTTAACTCTTGGAAAGATATGTCGTCGATATCTTGCAAAATATCGCGAATAATTGCCAGCCCTGACTTGGCACCATTAGGAAGATCAATCTGTGTCACATCGCCAGTAACGACCATCTTGGAACCAAAACCTAAGCGAGTTAAGAACATCTTCATCTGCTCAGGCGTGGTGTTCTGCGCTTCGTCAAGAATAATAAAGGCATCATTTAGTGTGCGACCGCGCATGTAAGCAAGCGGTGCAACTTCGATTACGCCGGATTGCATTAAACGTGGAATTGAATCAATATCAATCATGTCGTGCAGTGCATCGAAAAGTGGGCGTAAATAAGGATCAATTTTTTCCGAAAGTGAACCAGGTAAGAAACCAAGATGTTCGCCAGCTTCAACCGCCGGACGCGTTAGGACAATGCGATTAACTTTCTTAGCTTGAAGCGCAGCTACCGCTTTTGCCATAGCTAAGTAAGTTTTACCGGTACCGGCAGGTCCGATTCCAAAAGTGATTGTGTTTTCGTCAATTGCATCGACATAACGCTTTTGGTTCGCAGTCTTTGGCCTAATCGTGCGACCACGATTTGAAACAATATTTAAGGAAAGAACTTCGCCCGGATTATCTTGCGGGGTCTGAGCCAACATGCCAATTGAGCGAATAACGGCATCAACATTTACGGCTTGGCCAGAACGGATAACCACCATGAGTTCGGTGAAAAGCTTTTCTAATTGTTGGCAATCAATATGAGGGCCGCGCAAGGTAATTTCGTTGCCTCGCACCGTGATATTTACCGATGGGAATGCTGCTTCGATTGCCAGCATATTTGCATCATTTGCACCGACCAAGGCAACCATAGGAATTGCGGGCGGGATCGTTATAAGGGTTCTCTCCATGTGTGCGGTAAGGCTACCTTTAACCTGGCGGCCATGCCAGATTTCGCCCGCCCAAGAGATGCAGGTGAGCGTGGAAAACGCTTTGGCCAGCGTCAGCGCCGGTGTTAAAAATGGTGCGATAACCAGTTAAACCTTCAGCCTTTGCCAATTGATCTGCAGCCGCAAAAACCGCGCTTAGCGCAGCCGGCGATTTAGCAGCTAACTCGGCCGCATTTTCGACATGTAATTTCGGAACTACCAGCAAGTGAACTGGTGCTTGCGGATTAATGTCAGCAAAAGCAATTACTTGTTCATCTTGGAACTTTATATCAGCCGGAATCTCGCCAGCGATGATTTTGCAGAAAAGGCAGCTCATAGGTGCTTAGTTTAGAAGACTTTCAGCAAAGAGTTAACAGCGCTAAGTGCTGCTAGCCCAGCGTGTGCTGAGCGCAAAATAGGTCGGCCTAAGCCCGCAACATGAGCGCCAGCTGCTGCAAAAGCCGCTAACTCTTCTTCGGTAATGCCGCCTTCCGGGCCGATTACGATTAGTACATTTTTTGCTTTCGTCTGTGGCGTAATAATTTCGCTCAATTTAACTTGCGCACTTTCATGAAAAACTAAAGCTAGATCGGCGCTTTTGATTAATTCAACAACACCTTTTTCTTTTACCGTTTCATGTAGCTGTGGAATAAACAAGCGACGAGATTGCTTACTTGCTTCGCGAGCCGTTGTCGCAAATTTACTAATTACTTCGGTGCGACTAATGGAGCGATTTGCCAGCCAAGGCACAATTACATCAGCGCCGGCTTCGGTTAGTAATTCGACTGCCTCTTTAGCGCGATCACTTTTAGGAAGCGCTTGTACAACGGTAAATTTAATCTCCAACGGCTCTTGGCGACCTACTTCTAATACCGTGGTTTCTAGTGATCGCTTTGTAACTTCCGTTACCTGAACATTTGCCCAACCGCCATTGCCGTCGGACACTCGGAAAATTTCGTCAACTTCAATACGCAGAACTTTAATTGCGTGGTTTGCATCTTCGGAATTAAAAGAATAACTGGCGCCAACTTGGGTTGGCAGATCTGGTACAAAAAACAAAGTCAACATTTAGCGGCCGAAAGCGCCACGAAGTTTATGGAAGAAACTTTGGTCGTGATCTTTAATCTCAACTTCGCCAGCTTTCTCACCCCGAGATTCGGCAAACTTGCGCATTAACTCTTCTTCGGCCTTATTTAATTTAGTTGGGGTCTTAACTTCGACATGGACAATCAGATCACCACGTGTGCCTCTGCGAAGGTGAGTCATACCCTTGCCCTTAACCGTAATAGTGGCGCCACTTTGAGTACCTGGCTTAACTTCTACCTCGATCGGGCCATCTAGTGATTCAACTTTTACTTTTGTACCAAGCGTTGCAGCAGCCATTGAAACGGCCAGCGCTAAGTGCAGATTATCGCCCTCGCGCATCAAGGTTTCATGGGCAGTTTCGACAATTTCTACATATAAATCACCAGCTGGGCCACCGCCGGCACCAACTTCGCCACGACCAGACATCTGAATTCGATTGCCAGTTTCAACACCAGCTGGAACTTTTATATCAATTGTTTGACGAGCGCGTACTCGACCATCGCCCGAACATTCGCGACAAGGGTTTGGAATTGTCGAACCGTATCCCCCGCAATTATTACAAGGACGTGATGTCATAACCTGACCGATAAATGACCTGGTTACTTGTTGAGTTTCGCCGCGACCTTTACAGATCGGACAAGTTTGCGGAGTTGAATTATCTGCGCATCCGCTACCGGTGCACTTTGGACAAACAACCGCACTTTCCAAAGTAATGGTGCGTTCAGTTCCGAAACAAGCTTCATTTAAATCAACTTCGATGCGAATCAAAGCATCTTGACCAGCTCGCATGCGTGGTCTTGGGCCACGATTTGCGGTGCCGCCACCGAAGAAGGCATCCATGATGTCGCTGAAACCGCCGGCATTTCCGAAACCACCAAAGCCGCCCATATTGCTTCCGCCCATGTCGTATTGCTGGCGCTTTTGTGGATCGCTCAATGTGTCATAGGCAGCTGTAACTTCTTTAAATCTCTCTTGAATAGCGGGATCCGGATTTACATCGGGATGTAATTCACGAGCAAGTTTGCGATAAGCCTTCTTTATTTCATCGCCAGATGCATCGCGTGATACGCCCAACGCTGCGTAATGATCTGCCACTTATGCACCCTCTGTTAAATATCGACTGATGTAACGAGCTACAGCTCCAACTGTTGCCATTGAACTGGCGTAATCCATTCGGGTTGGACCCAAAATACCGAGCGCGCCAAGAGGAGAATTATCTATGCCATAACCAACAGTTACCAAACTCGTTTGCTGCAGATTAGCCACTTGTTGTTCATGACCAATTCGAACTTTGACGCTTTCATTAGCATCGCCAAGTAGGCGTAATAGAACCACTTGCTCTTCAAGTGCTTCTAGGACTGGGTGAATCTGGGTCGAGAAATCTTCGCTGAAGCGAGCTAAATTCGAAGTTCCAGCTAAAACAATCTTCTCTTCGGGGCGTTCCATAGACATTTCCAGAAGCGCAGAAATTAGCAGCGCCACATCTTTGCGTTCGTGCGCAGAATAAATATCCATGATGCCGGTAATGCGATCTGCCACATCTGGCAAACGATAACCAGCAAGGGCGTTATTGATCTGATTTCGCAAGCTCGCAATGAAAATATCATTGACTTCACTGCTTAATTCGACGACGCGTTGTTCAACCCGACCAGAGTCGGTAATCAAAATCATCATCAAGCGCGAAGTTGTCAGTGAGACAAGTTCAACATGGCGCACCTTAGATTTAATCATTGATGGATATTGCACAACTGCTACCTGCTTCGTCACATCAGCCAAAAGACGAACCGTGCGCATAACGACATCATCTAGGTCAAGTGCGCCTTCGAGAAAAGTTTCGATAGCACGACGCTCTGCAGCTGAAAGTGGCTTTACGGTTTCAATGCGATCTACGAATAAGCGATAACCAGAATCTGTTGGAATACGACCCGCACTTGTGTGAGGTTGTGCAATCAGACCTTCTTCTTCAAGGACTGCCATCTCGTTACGAATAGTTGCTGGCGAAATACCTAATCCATGACGATCGGCAATTGCCTTTGATCCGACAGGTTCTTGCGTTGCGACATATTCATCGACAATTGCCCGCAGGATTTCGAGTCGGCGATTAGACATAAAGCGGCGTTTCTACTTAGTTAATTGCGAGAGTGATCGAAATCAAAGTTAACAAAAAGAAAGCAGGAAATGCTGTTTTTGCTTTATCTGCACGGAAGTGGAAGAAAATCGCACCGGCCATCATGCACCAAAGAGAAATTAGTGCTGGATAAGCAAAAGCTGACCACTTAAGTGCCAGAACTAAACCAAGAGCGGCCGCTGACTCAAATACACCAGTTACGCGAGCAAGCCAATCAGGCACATTTACATCGCGAGTTCCGCTCAAACCCTTCTCGTTCCCGCTGGCTTTTGAGAGGCCAGAGATAAGGAAAATTAGGGCTAAGAACGAAAGCAGGACGATTTTTGTGGTTTCCATAGTGGGTAAAAGGTACTACATAACGATTTCGCGCACGATTCGATCAGCGATCAATCGACCCGTTGGCGTTAACTTGATGCGGTCACTTGAGGTATCTATGTAGCCCTCTTCGCGATAACTAGCTAATCGCTCGAGTTCCTGTGGCTTTAGCGCTTCAAAACTTAAACCTTCGCGCATTCGAATCGCCAACATAATTTCTTCATCACGTAATTGCGAAGAGTTCATAGTTTCGCGGTCTTGTACTGGTGATTCACCCGCAAACAACTTTGTTTTATATGCAGTTGGATGTTTAACGTTCCACCAACGCTCGCCATTTAGATGCGAATGAGCTCCTGGCCCGAGTCCCCACCAATTAGCACTCTTCCAATAGGCAATATTGTGTAAACATTCTTTGCCCGGCTTTGACCAATTACTTAGCTCATACCAACTCAAGCCAGCTTCTTCGCATAACTGATCAACTAATAAATACATATCGGCCATCAAGTCATCATCGGGCATAGTTAAATCACCACGTTTAATCTGCGCTGCTAACTTGGTGCCAGTTTCAACAATCAAGGCATACGCACTTATATGGTCGATATCTAAAGCCAGCGCTGACTCAACAGTTTCGCGCCAATCATCAAGAGACTCACCAGGTGTTCCGTAAATCAGATCAACACTTATAGATTCAAAGCCTGCTGCCCGAGCCATACTTACTGCTTTAGCAACATTGTCCGGATTATGTGTGCGATCAAGAGCTGCCAATACATGCGGCTTAGCCGATTGCATACCAAAGGAAATTCGATTGAAACCAACTTTTAAATACTCAGCTAATTTTTCAGCAGTTACTGAATCGGGATTTGCCTCAAGTGTTATTTCGGCATCTGGCGCTAAATCAAAGCGCTTACGAATAGCTGCGATTACTCGGCCTAAGTCCGCAGGTGGCAAAAGTGAAGGTGTCCCACCGCCGAAGAAAATGGTCGGAACCGTGGAACTTGGTGCGCTCTCTAGCTCTCGCAGAACCGCATCGATATAGTCATTTGAAACGATTTCTAGTGTGGCACCATCCTGCAACTCGGAGGGCGTATAGGTATTAAAGTCACAGTAGCCACAGCGCTTTACGCAATACGGGATATGAACGTAAAACGATAGCGTCATAGTGCCCATTCTCCCCTAGATCGTAAAGAATAAGTAATCCGAGGTCAAAGTCTGGAATGTAAAACTATTAGAGCTTCGTAATCTCTATTGTTTCGTAATCACCAGTGCCAACAAATTTGATCTGAACGCCTTCTATGACAAAAGTGTCGCCAAGTACTGCGATGTAATCGCCTAAATTCTTTCGGTCACCTACATTTATATTGAACTGATTTGATCGTTGGCCTTGAACCTTTTGCCAAACTCCCCAGGCCCAGTCATCGTTAGATGCAGAAGTTGCGTCGGAGTTGATCGGAGGAGCCGAGTTCTTATCCAAATCTACAATGTAGGCCATAACAGAGTAGAAACCTGGTGGGAACTCGCGATCACCAAACTTAAAGTCACTCCACTTATCAATGCCATGCGACTCAATAACAATGGCCTTAGTAGGCGTCAATTTGATGACTGCCATCTTGGTTTGACGGTCTTCTCGCTCCACTGGCGATAATGAAATTCTTGCAGTCTTGAGAGTTGTCACATCATCGCAATAGATTTGATCTGCAGGCAACCAATCGAAGAGAAATTGTTCCCACGGATTTATTGCAAGGCTAATTCCAGATTGATTAGCGCCAATATTTAGCGGCCAACCATTGCCGGGACCATGCATTGAAATATTAAAATCATGCATGGTTTCGTGTATGTAGTAGGCCCATTTGAGGGTTTCCATTCCCGTTAAGTTTTTGCCCCAGCTAAATAGGTTGAGCTGAACATCTCCCTCCTTAATTTTAAACCACTGATTGCGAACGATGAAGTCAACAAAAGTTATCTCGCCATCTGGATAAAAGAAGTAGACCGTTGAGAATTTGCGAAGGTCAACAACTTTTGTTATCTCATCGATAAAGTTTTGGGCTTGGTCAGCCATGCGACGATTACTCGCGGGGCCACCGTCACCAATCATGGTCTTGGCATCACTTGGATAAGCTGAACGCTCTTTTGGCATTCGCAACCAGTTATCTACGGTCGTCACATTAAATTTTGACTGTCCATTGCTAAAGTATGCGTACCAGTCATTCATCCATTTCTTGTCATACTCAAGCTGCGCAATTACTTCACTGCCCCCGGGAAAATCTGGAAAATCGATAGGAACAATTAAGACTTCATTTGTTCCCTTTAAAAACATTCGATTTCTCTCAGAGTTGATTAAAGGAAAACCAACCAGAGATGAATTTCGTCCTGATTTATCTGCTACCGAAGCGCTATTCTGCAACTTACAGACATCAATTGAGACCGGGCTTTTAGCGTTTACGAAAGTTGATTTGACCGTGTTTATCTTTATCCACTGAAGTTTTCCACCGTTTATCCAGCGGCACTCAAGTTTGCCTCCTGAGACATCAAAAGTGTCACCAGAAATTAAACAGGTTTCATTTTCCAAAGGGGTGGTTGGGTAGTTATTTGAGTTAGATGATGAAACTTTAGAAATTGGGAAAAATTGCCATCTAACATTCTTGAGAAAGTCATTTGTTGCTCCACCACTCCAGACGCATTTCATGTACCCGCCATTTCCGAATACTTTTTCACTAATTTTTGGGCAGGCGGAGCCTTCAAGCGGTAACTTGACTTGAGGAGTTGAAGTAGGTGAAGGTGCCAAAGTTGGTTTAGGGCTCGGTGTCCATCCAGGAGGCGGACTATTTTGTGACCAGATTAATCGATTATCGGAACTTCCAGGGACGACTTTGCTTGGATTAATACATTTCAATTCATAGATCTGATTAGGTATTGACGCATTTTCTTCAGTACAGGGCTGTCCATTTAGTGGATCAGTCCAAGTTGACTGCGTCGTAGTTGGAGTTGGCGTCGGAGTTGGCGTCGGAGTTGGCGTCGGAGTTGGCGTCGGAGTTGGCGTCGGAGTTGGCGTCGGAGTTGGCGTTGGGGTTGGTGAAGGCGTTGGGGTTGGTGAAGGCGTTGGGGTTGGTGAAGGCGTTGGGGTTGGTGAAGGCGTTGGAGTTGGTGAAGGCGTTGGAGTTGGTGAAGGCGTTGGAGTTGCCTTCTTGACTACAACACCTTTATCCCAAACTAACTTTTTGCCATTCTTAATACAGGTGTAAGTCTTGTTCTTGTAAACGGTTTTTTGTTTAAAGGTCTTACATGATCCGCCCGGAACTATCTTCGTTGCGGAAAAAGCTGATAACGGGAAGAGAGAAATCACAAGGGCAAGGGCTAGCCCTTTAAAAAGATTCCCGCTTAAGCGCATTCCAAAAGTCTAAGCCTGATCAAATCTCAGTGGAAGAGACTTGCCGTTTTTTAAGCTTAGTTTCCAGCTTTACGCGCAGCCTTGATCTTCTCGATGTCCGCATCTGTCGCAAGGGCTGCAACGAAGGCCTCTTGAGGAACCTCAACGCGGCCGACCATCTTCATGCGCTTCTTGCCCTCTTTTTGCTTCTCGAGCAATTTACGCTTACGCGAAATATCGCCGCCGTAACACTTAGCAAGAACATCTTTACGCATCGCTCTAATTGATTCGCGAGCAATGATTCGTGAACCAATTGCTGCCTGAATAGGAACTTCGAATTGTTGACGTGGAATTAATTCGCGCAATTTGCCGGTCATCATCACGCCATAGGCATAAGCCTTGTCGCGGTGAACAATCGCGCTAAACGCATCAACTGCTTCGCCTTGTAGCAAAATATCAACTTTAACCAGGTTGCCTTCTTCATCGCCCTTTTCTTCGTAATCAAGGGATGCATAACCCTTGGTGCGAGATTTCAGTTGATCAAAGAAGTCGAAAACAATTTCAGCTAGTGGCAAGGTGTAGCGAATTTCTACACGATCCTCTGAGATGTAATCCATGCCAAGTAATACACCGCGGCGATCTTGGCAAAGTTCCATGATCACGCCAATGTATTCAGATGGCGCCAAAATAGTTGATTTAACAATTGGTTCAAAAACAGATGCGACTTTGCCATCCGGGAATTCTGATGGGTTAGTTACTCGAACTTCTTTGCCATCTTCCATCTTCACGTTATAAACCACGTTAGGTGCAGTTGAAATTAGATTTAACTTAGATTCACGTTCTAGGCGCTCGCGCACAATTTCCATATGTAGCAGACCAAGGAAGCCGCAACGGAAACCAAAGCCAAGAGCTGCTGAACTCTCTGGTTCATAAACAAGGGCAGCGTCGTTAAGTTGTAATTTATCTAGCGCTTCGCGAAGCACTGGGAAATCTGCACCATCTAGTGGGAATAGGCCCGAGAAAACCATTGGCTTAGGATCTTTGTATCCGGCAAGCGCGGTCTTGGTTGGATTGTTGTAAGTCGTAACAGTGTCACCAACACGTGATTGGCGAACATCTTTAACGCCGGTAATTAAATAACCTACCTCGCCTACGCCTAAACCCTTGCTCGGCATTGGTTCTGGCGAGATTACGCCAACTTCGAGCATCTCGTGACGCACGCCAGTTGAGAACATCTGAATCTGATCACGCGGTGAAAGATGGCCATCGACTACGCGCACATATGTAACTACGCCGCGATAACTGTCATAAACCGAGTCAAAGATAAGTGCGCGAGCAGGTGCATTTGCATCGCCCTTAGGTGCTGGAATTTGCGCAATGATTTGATCAAGAAGCTCAGCAACGCCATCGCCAGTTTTTCCTGAAACTCGTAAACAATCTTCTGGATCGCAACCAATTAGGTTGGCGAGTTCTTTAGCGAATTTTTCTGGTTGGGCGTTCGGCAAATCAATTTTATTTAGCACCGGAATAATAGTTAAGTTATTTTCCATCGCTAGATATAAATTAGCGAGCGTTTGTGCTTCGATTCCTTGCGCACAATCAACGAGCAGAATCGCACCTTCGCATGCAGCAAGTGATCGCGAAACTTCGTAAGTAAAGTCAACGTGACCAGGTGTATCGATCATGTTCAAGATGTATTCCTGACCATCGATACCGCTGCGCCAAGGCAAACGAACGGCCTGTGACTTAATGGTGATTCCGCGTTCGCGTTCAATATCCATGCGATCTAAATATTGCGCGCGCATATTGCGGGCTTCTACAACTTCGGTGATTCCCAACATGCGATCGGCAAGAGTTGATTTACCGTGATCAATATGGGCAATGATGCAGAAGTTACGAATCTGCGCTGGATTTGTTGCGGCTGGTTGAGGCGCCTTGGCAAGTGAAATTGCAGGCATCGTTAAGCCTTAAAAGTAACTAGTTGCGAATTAACGAACGCCGGCTTTAATGGCAGCTTTTGCCATTGAAGACTTCTTGTTCGCAGCAGTGTTCTTGTGAAGTACACCCTTTGAAACGGCGATATCGAAAGCCTTTGAAGCTTCGCGTAGTTCGTTTGAGATAGCTGCGGCATCGCCAGCGGTTACAGCGTCGCGGAATTTACGAGCAGCTGTCTTGATAGAAGAGCGCACAGACTTGTTGCGTAGGCGTGCCTTCTCATTGGTCTTGATCCGCTTGATCTGCGACTTGATATTTGCCACTTAAGGTTTACTCCGAACTAAATTGGTTGAACGCTAAATACGAA
>JBILOR010000118.1:0-4023 GCA_044374325.1 Candidatus Planktophila sp. | reverse complement strand
TAAGGCAAGATTCCGCCGAGGTGCATTGGCCAACCGGCACCTAGCAACATGCAGATATCAATCTCAGCAGGAGTGCTTACAACACCTTCATCAAGCATCATGCGGGCTTCTTCAGCCAAAGCCTTTAATGCGCGCAGGCGAACTTCTTCAGCAGAAGAAGGCTTATCGCCCTTTTCCATGAGAGCAACAGCTGCTGGATTAGGAACAAATTTGCCGCTTTCATCTTTGATATAGAAAGTACGAACGCCCTCTTTGACTAGACGTTGCATCGTAGGGGAGATGCGATAACGAGGTCCTAAATTCTTGTTCAAAGTTTCAGCAACATGTAGTGCCACACCTGGACCTACTAAGCCAACTAATTCGAATGGTGACATTGGGAAACCAACGCTTCGTAGTGCGTTGTCGGCAACATCAGCTGGTGTTCCTTCATCCATGGCATCGGTGATCTCACCCATAAAGCGAGTGAGCAAACGATTAACCACGAAACCAGGAGCGTCTTTAGTTATCACCATAGTCTTTTTAAGTTCTTTGCCAATGTTCACGGCAGTTGCAGTAGTTGCATCATCAGTCTTTGAAGTACGAGCAACTTCAAGAAGCGGCATGATTGCTACCGGATTAAAGAAGTGGAATCCGATAACTCGCTCCGGGTTCTTCATGCCTTCAGACATTGCCTCAACTGAAAGCGAAGAAGTGTTTGTTGCGATCACACATTCTGGCGAAACAATGTTTTCTAGCTTTTTGAATAAATCCTGCTTTAACGCAAGTTCTTCAAAGATTGCTTCGATGACAAAATCACAGCCGGCAAACACTTTCTGATCTGCCGAACCGCTAATTAGCAAACTTAAACGACGAGCAGCTTCTTCGCTCATGCGCTTCTTTTCAACTAATTTAGCCAGTTCACCACGAACCCAGGCGACACCTTTATCGGCGCGCTCTTGATCGATATCAGTCATCACAATTGGGGTCTTTAGATTGCGCAGCATTAGGAGTGCTAATTGAGATGCCATTAAGCCAGCGCCAACTACGCCTACGCGAGCAACTTTGCGACCTAGAGCAGGTTTTGGAGCACCTTCTACTTTCTTGCGCTTCTTCTGAATCAAATTAAAGGCATAAAGTGAAGCGCGAAGTGGATCGCTCATCGTTAAGTCAGCAAGCGCCTGATCTTCAGCGTCGAAACCTTCGCCCAGTGAATTGCTTTTAGCGGCAGCAATCAACTTAAGTGCGGCGTTAGGCGCATCTATCTCAGCACCACCGTACTTCTTAAGTGCAGCTGCTTTGCCCGTGGCGAGCGCGCTTTCCCAAGCCGGATCATTGCTGTAGTCAGCACGTTCAATTTTGGTTGAACCATTTAGCACGCTAGCTGCGAACTGAACTGACTTCTCTAGGAAATCAGCTGGCTCGTAAACCGCATCGACTACACCGAGCTTTAGCGCATCTTTCGCTTTCATCATGGTGTTATTAGCTAGCGCGTTTAGCATAATTACTTGTACTGCGCGTTCTGGCCCAATTAACTTAGGCAGAATGGTCGCGCCACCCCAACCCGGAACCAAACCAAGGAAAACTTCAGGCAATCCAGTTAGGGCAGTCGAGGCCAAAGTTCGGTAATTGCAATGCAAGCCAACTTCAAGGCCACCGCCGAGTGCTAAACCATTAACAAAAGCAAAAGTTGGTTTACCGAGTTCACCAAGGCGACGGAAAACATCGTGACCCAACTTTCCAATCGCAACGGATTGGTCGCGCTGCGTTAGAAATGAAAGCGCAGATAGATCAGCGC
The DNA here is from genome assembly GCA_044374325.1 of Candidatus Planktophila sp. Classification (GTDB taxonomy): domain Bacteria; phylum Actinomycetota; class Actinomycetes; order Nanopelagicales; family Nanopelagicaceae; genus Planktophila. Next base: position 2,249 of record JBILOR010000118.1, on the reverse strand, counting down.
CAGCTGCAAAGATAAAAGGTTTACCGGTTATTGCAACCGCAACGACGTCGCGACTAGCGGCATCAGTGATTGCCGCATCAAGTGCCATAAGCGACTTAGGGCCAAAGGTATTTGGACGATTGTGATCGTGTCCGTTATCTAGTGTGATCAGTGCTAATTTTCCGTTGGCACCGAATGGGGCCAAATCAATTTCGCGAACCAGTGCATTCGTGACAACTTCCTCAGGAGCACCCTCTGGCATGATGATTTCAGTAGCCATTTTTATTTGCCTCCCTTGAAGTTTGGGTTCTCCCAGATGATGGTGCCGCCCATGCCTAAACCAATACACATTGTGGTGATGCCATAACGCACCTCTGGGTGGGCTTCAAAGCCGCGAGCCAAGTTAAGAATCAAGCGAACGCCAGATGAAGCAAGTGGGTGGCCAACGGCGATCGCGCCACCAACTGGATTAACGCGAGGATCATCATCTGCGATACCGAAGTGCTCAAGGAAACTAAGCACTTGAACCGCGAAAGCTTCGTTAACTTCAAATAAACCTATATCTTCAATCGAAAGTCCAGCTTTTGCTAGCGCTTTAATCGTTGAAGGCACCGGCCCGTAACCCATAATTTCTGGTTCGACGCCGGCGAAGGCAAAAGTAACCATGCGCGCTTTAATCGTTAAGCCAAGTTCGATTGCTTTTTCTTCGGCCATTACTAGCGCAGCTGTTGCACCATCATTTAAGCCAGCCGCGTTTCCAGGTGTCACACGACCACCTGGACGAAAGGGAGTTTTCAAAGCAGCTAGTGCTTCCATTGTGGTACCAGGACGCGGTGGTTCGTCAACAGTTGCAACGCTCCAGCCAAGCTCTGGATTGCGAGCTGCGGTTGGAATTAAATCTTTTTGAATAATGCCGGCTTCATATGCGGCAGCAGTTTTCAATTGTGAATTCAAGGCGTAGCGATCAGCGCGTTCCTTAGTAATAGTAGGGAAGCGGTCATGCAAATTTTCAGCAGTATTTCCCATCGCAAGAGCATCGGTCGAAACAATTTTCTCAGCCAAGTAACGTGGATTTGGATCTACGCCTTCGCCCATTGGGTGGTTGCCCATATGTTCAACTCCACCAGCGATTGCGACATCGTAAGCACCCATTGCAATTGAACCAGCAACAGTTGTGACGGCAGTCAGCGCACCAGCGCACCAGCGATCAATTGAATATCCTGGAACGCTGTTTGGCAGTCCAGACAGAAGTGCTGCACTGCGACCAATATTCATACCTTGATCACCACTTTGTGTTGCAGCTGCTATGGCAACATCATCAATTGTCTTTGGATCTACTTTTGGATTGCGTTCAAGTAAGCCTCGGATAGCGCGAACAATTAAATCGTCAGCACGTGTACCGGCGTACAAACTGCCGGCTTTTCCAAATGGAGTTCGAACTGCATCAACTATGACAACTGAGCGCGACATTGCGGGAGCCCTTCGGTAAGTGTTACCAAAGGTTACTGGTCGGTAAGGTTAAGCAGCAACTGCGCCGCTAGTTAATTGCACTACTTGGAACAAAGATCATTCTGGCTCAGCAGCTGCTTCTGGCGCCTCTGGGAGTACCAACGGTTCGCGCTCCAATAGGGCAGCGCTGACTAAATCGGCGATCTCAGCAACCTGCCAAGGGCGGGCCCCTAGTTCGATCGCATCCTTAGTCACATCTGTGGAAAGTTTCCAAACCAGTTTCCTAATCACTTCAGGTGAAATCAAATTCTCAACTGGAATATTTAACTCAGCCGCACGAAGTTCAACTGCAGCGCGAGCATGAGTGAAGGGTGCATATTTCTCTGGGAAACGTTCCTTCCAAATTTTAGTTGGTGGCATTGAGTCGCCGGCGGCACGTAACTCTGGATATTCAGTTTCAGGTAAAGCGACCGCAGAGGCTATTGCCGCTAACCAAATATCTAAATTCTCTTTCCACCTGGGACGTAAACCTATTGGACGCAGAACTTTATCGAACTCGCGTTTGTTTGTTGGCGGATTCAGGCTGAGTTCAACTATTGCACTGTCGTTTAACAACTTACCTGGTGAAACATCGAGTGATTCGGCAATTTGATTTCTAGCGATCCAAAGCGAACGAATAACTGCCAATTGATTACGTTTTCTAATCTTGTGCATGCCAGAAGTGCGACGCCATGGATCAACTCTTGGTGGGCTAGGGGGCGCGGCCAAAATAGCGGCGAACTCAGCTTCGGCCCATTGCAATTTCTTAGTCTCTAGCAATA
>JBILOR010000117.1:0-4032 GCA_044374325.1 Candidatus Planktophila sp. | reverse complement strand
ATCGAGCTTAAAAACCCTTGGTAAGACGAGAAATCCATTAACAGCTCTTCTTTACCGCCGTAGCGACCGCTGTAACAACCTGCGGATCAAAAACGCTAGGAACAATGAATGAAGTGTTTAATTGTGACGGGCTAACACAATCAGCAATCGCTTCAGCCGCTGCAATTAACAAGGCATCGGTAATTTTGTGAGCGTTCGCATCGAGTAATCCACGGAAAATTCCGGGGAATGCCAAAACGTTATTGATTTGATTTGGCTGATCACTGCGTCCGGTAGCGACTACAGCTGCATATTTACGCGCAATCACTGGATCAATTTCCGGATCTGGGTTAGCTAGCGCAAACACAATTGAGCCAGCCGCCATTGAGGAAACATCTGATTCGACTAAAACATTTGGTGCACTGACACCAATGAAAACATCGGCGCCACTCATAGCCTCATGAATGTTGCCATTAAAATTACTTGGGTTGCAATTATCAATGAACCATTGACGCATTGGGTCATGATCAGCTTTAGTCTCTTTGCAGATAACTCCATCTTTATCAAAAGCAATTATGTTTGTGGCACCGCTCTTAGTTAGCAATCGAGCGATTGCAGTACCTGCTGCACCCGCGCCACTCATGATGATCTTTACTTGCGATAGATCTTTCTTAACTAATTTCAAGGAATTACGAAGGGCGGCTAGAACAACAATTGCAGTTCCGTGCTGATCATCATGGAAAACTGGAATATCTAAAAGCTCACGCAAACGAGCTTCAACTTCGAAACAACGTGGGGCCGAGATATCTTCGAGATTGATGCCACCGTAGACCGGGGCAATTAATTGCACCGTGCGCACAATTTCATCAACATCTTGAGTATCTAAACAAACTGGCCACGCATCAACATCAGCAAAGCGCTTAAAGAGAGCAGCCTTACCTTCCATAACCGGCAGCGCTGCAGCAGGACCAATATTGCCTAAGCCCAAAACAGCTGATCCATCAGTTACAACAGCTACCGTATTTCGCTTAATAGTTAAGCGGCGAGCATCGGACGGATCATCAACAATTGCTTGGCAAATACGCGCTACGCCAGGGGTATAAGCACGCGAGAGATCATCGCGAGTTTTAAGTGGCACCTTAGATTGAATTTCAATTTTGCCACCTAGGTGAAGCAAGAAGGTGCGATCAGAAACTTTACGAACTGTTAAATCTGGGTGTCTAGAAATCGAGCTAGTAATTACATCAGCATGTTCTTGATCGATGGCATCGCAAGTAATGTCGATTACAACTCGCTCCATTAATGATTCAACAACATCGAGCGCGGTAATAGTTGCGCCCGCTTCGCTGATAACTGCAGTAATTGAAGCTACCGGATGTGAATCTGGGTGACCTTCAACTCGGATCGTGATGCCATAACCAGGACTTGTACTTGCCATTTAGACAACACCATATAAACGATCGCCGGCATCGCCCAAACCGGGAACTATGTAACCGTGCTCGTTTAGTTTTTCATCGAGCGCGCCAGTTACCAACTTAATATCGATCTTGGAATCTTTAAAAGCATCTTCGACAATCTTGATTCCTTCGGGTGCAGCCAAGATGCAAACCGCAGTGATGTCAGAAGCGCCACGATCAATTAAATAATTAAAAGCCGCAACCAAAGTTCCACCAGTTGCCAGCATTGGATCTAACACAAATACTTGGCGTCCAGTTAAATCTTCAGGTAAACGGTTGGCATATGTGCTTGCTTGCAAAGTTTTTTCATCTCGTACCATTCCGAGGAAACCAACCTGTGCGGTTGGTAGCAACTTGACCATTCCCTCGAGCATTCCGAGGCCGGCGCGCAGAATTGGAACCACTACCGGAGCTGGCGATGCCATTTTGATACCTGTGGTTTTAGTTACTGGTGTTGTAATTTCAACTTCTTCAGTATGAACATCGCGGGTGGCTTCGTAGGCCAAGAGAGTGACAAGTTCTTCGACTAGATTTCGGAAAGTTGGTGAATCAGTTTCCTGATCGCGCAGAACCGTTAATTTATGCGAAATTAGTGGGTGATTTGCTACGTGAACTTTCATAACGCAAACCATACAGGGGTTTCTTTCCGCATAAATAAGTGCCACTATGTCGGTATTGGAACTCTCGGGAAGTTCCTTCGTGGCGATGCGGTGAGGGGTGGAAAAGTGACTGAACTCATTAATGAAGTGGATATCGCCGTAGAAGCCTGGCATGAAGACGGCCGTTGGACGCTAGCCAATCTGCCAGATGCCCATGATTTGCCCGCAATTATTGATCGCCTTAAATCACAACAAACAAATGGCGGCGCAGTCGCTCTAATTGCAATTGATGAAGAGTTTTTTATTTTGATCCGTGTCCTCGGTACTCATATTTATATGTTCTTAAGCGATGTCTCATGCGCACTCGACTACGAAGTTGCTGAGGAATTTCTCGAAATTGCAGATCTAGATCAACCAAATGATGATGACGAACCGTTACCAGTGGGTCACAAAGACATTTTTGCCGATCTCGGAATGCCACATATGGAACTGCTAGCGCTTTGTGATGATGGCGAGTTGTTTCCAGATGAACAACTAGAAGCTATTGCAAAACGATTAGGTTTTGGCAATGAGTTTGCGGAGCTGCTAGAACTTTGATTCATCAAGATCTAATGCGTTCAGCAATTGCAATTGCCCAAAGCGCTCTAAAAACGGATGATGTACCTGTTGGTGCGTTAATTGTTGACTCTGAAAATAATATTATTTCAACGGGATTTAACGAACGCGAAGCGCATCAAGATCCAACCGCACATGCCGAGATCGTTGCAATTCGTCGGGCGGCACAAAAGTTAGGTACTTGGCGATTGGATGATTGCAAATTAGTTGTCACACTCGAACCATGTGCAATGTGTGCAGGTGCAATTGCTCAGTCACGAATCAACACCTTGGTTTTCGGCGCTTGGGATGAAAAAGCTGGTGCAGTCGGATCAGTTTGGGACGTGCTACGCGACCCACGCGCAATTCATAAAATGGAAGTTGTAGGCGGAGTTCTTGAAGCAGAATGTGCTGAACTACTAACTAACTTTTTCCGCCAGTAATTGTTTTGAGGTATCGTCACCTACGGTGGCGTGTCTGAGCGGCCAAAAGAGCACGCCTCGAAAGCGTGTGTTGGGGAAACTCAACCGTGGGTTCAAATCCCACCGCCACCGCCAGTTACTTAAGAAGTTCGTATGAAGGATTCAAAATAGTCATTTTGCCTTCGTTTTCAGCGACCATTCCTTCAGCACGTAATTCGGATCCAACATCTAGGCCACGGATCTCGCGACGACCTAAGAATTGCAGCGTTACGCCACCGGTTTCATCCCATATTTCCACATTAATTACTGGAGCTGCTCCGCTTGGCGCTGTACGAATTGCTGTTACTCGGCCCTGAATATGTGCACGTTTACGCCAAGTAATGTTTCCAATCGGCGTCATATTCTCTGCGTAGTGACTAATTGGTTCTGCTGATTGTGCAACCAATGGTTTAGCTTCAGTTTTCGCGACAACCGGCTTAGCAGCAACAAGTGATTCTCTCTTCGGATTTTCAGCTACAAGTGATTTACCAGAAATCATTTTTGATACATCAAACGGCATAATCGTTGCAACTACTCGCGACAATTGAGAAATCGGCGCCGCAATATCTTCGGCAGTTTGATCATGAAGCAAGCGACCCAAGAAACCAGAGTATGAACGACGAGGTAATAGCAAAGTTAGCTCAACATCTTTTTGTTCAGTCATACGAATTGCATAATCGAGGGCAGCGTTAGGCAAACGACGATCAGGGCAATCAATTAATTCAAGCTCAACATCATCAACTGCATCAGATGCCGCCCATGCCGCCTGAATTTCAGCAGCTCGACGATCATCGATGACAAAGTGGACTGCAGAAATCTTGCGAGCATTTAAAGTACGGGCATAACGAACCACGCTGATAGTGGCAAGATCTACGGAATCAACCAAAACTGTGACATCGTGGCGAGTAATAGAAGTAGCACGTTGTTGCTCACGCTTTACAG
>JBILOR010000021.1:0-13744 GCA_044374325.1 Candidatus Planktophila sp. | reverse complement strand
AGGGTGTCTTTAGTGATGCCAGCGTTACACACCACAATCTCAGGCGAACCCCAAGTTTCCTCGATCAGGGCAAAGCCCGCATCTACGCTTTCGGTTGAAGTTACATCCATCTGAACTGATTTGTATTCAATAGGCGCCGGCCCGGACCGATAGGTCACAACAACTGTGTATCCAGCTGCCGACAGGGATTTTGCGATCGCCGAACCTATGCCGCGATTGCCGCCAGTTACCAGTGCGATTGCGCTCATAGTTGGCAAGGTTACTCGTTACTTCTGCGTAAACCTAAGAACACATCTACTCTAGGCACATGGCTAACGAGATTTATGATGTAACCAACGCCCAACCTGGCTTGAGCGGCGATCAAACTGCTCGTCAGAAAAGATATTTCATCTCGATGATGGTCCGAACAGTTTGCTTTATTCTCACCGTGGTCACGCCAAGTCCATTTCGTTGGTTCTTTTTAGCTGGCGCTATTGGATTGCCCTATATCGCAGTAGTGATAGCAAATGCTGGTCGCGAAACTATGGCCCCTGGCGCCGCTGTTATCAAAGAAAAGCGCCGCTCGATTTCTTAAGCTGTTTCTACCATTAGAATCTGGCTATGCGAGTTCGCGAAAAATATTTTTTTCTTAAATCAATTGTCGCGCTTGCACTAATCTTTCTCTGCTTAATTGCCGCTCAATGGCAATATAACCGTGGTGTTGATCGCCATGCACGTAACTCCTTGATTGAAGCTAATGTTGCAGCACCAAAGATTTCGCTAACTTCGGCAGCTAATGATTTGAAGAAGAATGAGTGGCGCACAGTTTCTGCAACTGGAGTATTCGACGCTAGTCAAACAATCTTGCTGCGCAATAGATACTTCGAAGGTAAGTATGGATTCGAATTTCTGACTCTTTTTCAAGCTTCAAACGGTCAGAGGTTCTGGGTTGATCGTGGTTGGTTGGTTGCCGGCAAAGATGCCTTAACTGCGCCACTTATCCCCGCAACGCCAACTAATGAAGTCGAGGTTACCGGCCGGCTGCGTTTGGATTCATCACTGCCCCGTGGATCATTCTTTGCTTTACCTGCAAGTGGAACCGGATTGATTAGTAAGTGGAATGCCCAAAATGAAGTTGCCACCGAAGGTTTCTATCTCGACTTATTAAACGAATCTTCTAGTGAACTAACGCCGAATGTGGCAGCGCAATTACCTGAACTCAGCGATGGTCCACACATGGCTTACGCCCTGCAATGGGTTTTCTTTGGCGGTTTAGTTGGCTACGGAAGATTCTTAATCCGTAGAGCCAGATAGATCTTGGCGATTATAAAGTTCGGCATACAAGCCATTTTTTGCAACTAATTCTTCATGAGTGCCACGTTCAACAATCAAACCTTTTTCGAGGACTAAAATCTGATCCGCGTCGCGAACAGTGCTTAATCTGTGCGCGATTACCAAACTGGTGCGACCTTTTAGGGCTGCACTTAGGGCTGCATGCACCAGCGCTTCGTTCTCTGAATCCAAGTGAGCAGTAGCTTCATCAAGGATTACCACCTGTGGCGACTTCAAAAGTAAGCGGGCTATCGCAAGGCGTTGCTTTTCGCCACCAGATAAGCGATGTCCGCGCTCTCCGACCATGGTGTCAAAGCCATTTGGCAATGATGAAACTAGCGACCAGATTTGCGCTGCCTCACAAGCAGATTGCATCTCGGCTTGCGTTGCATCTGGCTTGGCATATCGCAGATTTTCCCCGATGGTGTCATGGAAAAGATGTGCATCTTGCATTACCACGCCTATATTTTCGCGTAGTGATTTCATAGTTAGTTCGCGAATATCAACGCCGCCAACTTCTATTGACCCAGCCGTAACATCGTAAAGTCGTGGAACCAGCGCGCTGATTGTGGTCTTGCCTGCCCCTGAAGGACCAACTAGCGCCGTCATGGTTCCGGCCTTGGCCGTAAAAGTTAAACCATTTAGAACAACGCCACTTTCAATAGTTTCAGGCTTAGCAACCGACTCGAGGGAAGATAGTGAAATCTCCTCAGCTTTTGGATAAGCAAATGAAACGTTTTTGAATTCAACTGCGAAATCTTTGCCCACTAAATCTTTTGCATTTGGGCGATCTTGCACCATTGGCGCTAAATCCAAAACTTCAAAGATTCGCTCAAAGGAAACTAGCGCCGTCATAACATCTATGCGCACATTCGAAAGCGCGGTAAGTGGTCCATATAGGCGAGCTAACAAAGCGGTAATAGCTAATAACGTACCCACAGTCACCGTGCCGTTTATTGCCAGATGTCCGCCAATTCCATAAGCAATTGCAGTTGCTACTGCAGCAATGCTGGTAAGTGCGATAAAGAAAATTCGGTTCAGCAGCGCGATTTCAATGCCGATGTCAGCGACTTTGCGGGCACGATTACGGAAATAGCTTTTTTCGTCGCTCTGCCGACCATAAAGCGAGACCAACATGGCACCAGAAACATTGAATCGCTCAGTCATGGTTGATGACATCTCGGCATTTAAGTTAAATGAATCTCTCGTAAGCGACTGCAACTTCTTGCCAACCCATTTAGTTGGAACTAGAAAAAGCGGTAAAAGTAAAAGTGAAACTAATGTGATCTGCCAAGAGAGAACTAGCATCGCTCCGATAACCAAAACTAGGCTTACTGAATTACTAAGCACTCCGGAAAGAGTTGCAGTAAAGGCCTGCTGTGCACCAATCACATCAGAATTAATTCGCGAGATTAGAGCCCCAGTCTGGGTACGCGTAAAGAAAGCCACAGACTGTTTTTGGACATGTTCAAAGACTTCGGAGCGCAGGTCATAGATGAGACCTTCACCTATGCGAGCCGAGAACCAGCGTCCAAAAATACTAATCAGCGAGTCGAAAATTGCTATGAACGCAACCGCTAACGCCAACTTGGTAACTAATGCGCCATCTTTTGGAATTACGCCCTTGTCAATTAATTCACGGAGCAAAAGTGGTGAAGTGATAATAAGAAAGGCTTCGATGACAACGGTAATCAAGAAAATAGTTATGTACGTCTTATACGGTTTGGCATAAGAAACAATTCGCTTTACGGTGCCAGGCTTTAACTTCTGATTTTTAACTGAAGGATCTGCCGTCATCGACCGAAAGGTCATCCAGACTGCGTGGTTAGACATTTATCAAACCGTAAAGCCGAGAGCGCGCAGCTGATCTCTTCCGTCGTCTGAAATCTTATCGGGACCCCAAGGTGGCATCCAGACCCAATTAATTTTTACATCACTTGTAAGTGGAGCGAGAGCTTGGCGGGTTTGATCTTCAATAACATCTTGAAGTGGGCACGCCGCTGAAGTTAAGGTCATGTTCAAGATCGCGATGTTGTTCTCGTCAACCATTACGTCGTAAATCAAACCTAGATCGACCACATTAATGCCGAGCTCGGGATCAACTACATCCTTCATGGCCTCAGTTACATCATCAATTGCTGCTGTCATCGCACATCCCTTATTTCGCTTTTTTACAACTCTCGAAGTCTATCTATAACTTAGCTTGGGCTTGAACAACTGCGTCTTTGTAGGCCATCCAGCCCAATAATGCGCACTTGATTCGAGCCGGAAACTTGGAGACGCCGGCCATGGCTACTGCATCCTCGAGGATCGCATCATCGCCAACCATGGTGCCCTTGCTCTGCATCAGTTCGGTGAAATTATTGAGCACTAGATCGGCTTCAGCAATACTTTTGCCTAGCAATAAGTCGCTCAAAATCGAAACGCTAGCCTGCGAGATAGAACAGCCAACGCCATCCCAAGTAATCGCTGCGACTTTTTCGTCATCGAGAGTCACGTTAAGAGTTATTTCATCGCCACAACTTGGGTTTACATGGTGCACTTGTGCATCGTAAGTAGCAGCCAACCCTTTGTGCTGCGGACGCTTGTAATGATCAAGGATTACTTCTTGATAGAGGCTATCTAATTGCATTACTTACCACCGAAATATTTTTGAGCTCCGAGAATTCCTTCGATAAGCGCATCAACATCTTGCTCATCGTTGTACAGATAAAGCGAAGCGCGAGTTGTGGCTTGTACGCCAAGTTTGCGAGTTAGTGGCCAAGCACAGTGGTGACCGGTACGAACCGCGATGCCTTGTGAATCTAAGTATTGGCCTAAGTCATGCGGGTGAATTTCACCTAAAGTAAATGAAGCCACTGCCCCGCGATCTATCATTTCAAGTGGGCCTACTAATTTAAGTCCTGAAACTTCTTGTAAACGCTTTAGAAGATATCCGCCTAATTTCTGTTCATGTTCATAAATCTCTGACATGCCAATAGCAGATAGATAATCAAGCGCAGCGCCTAGTCCAACTGCTTGCGCCATGTTCGGAACGCCTGCTTCATGACGTCTAGGCGATGGTGCCCAAACTGCGTCGGTCATCGTTACTGATTCGATCATTGATCCACCAAAGAGAAAAGGTGGCAAATCCTTAAGTAACTCTGCGCGGCCCCAGAGGACACCGATGCCCGTTGGGCCTACTGCTTTGTGGCCGGAGAAGGCGAGGAAATCGACAGCTAAATCTTTAACGTCAACGGGCATATGCGGGGCGGATTGGCAAGCATCGAGAACAACAACAGCACCAACTTCGTGAGCACGAGCGACAATTGCAGCAAGAGGGTTCACCGTGCCCAAAACATTTGATTGATGAGTTAGTGCGACGACTTTGGTATTTGGCGTAATTATCTGAGTTAAGTTTGAAAGGTCTAAGCGACCTTCAGGTGTTACTTCAAACCATTTAAGTTCAGCACCACTGCGCTTGGCCAGCTGCTGCCAAGGAATTAAATTTGCGTGATGTTCCATTTCAGTGACCACGATGCGATCCGTCGAGGCCAAGCTAAAACGATTATCGCTACCGCTATTGCTAAAAGCGTAAGCAAGTAAGTTCAGGCTCTCGGTCGCGCCTTTAGTAAAAATGATTTCATCAACGCTGCCATTTAAGAATTTAGCAACAATCGCGCGCGCACCTTCATACGCATCGGTTGCTTCTTCAGCTAACTGGTGCGCACCGCGATGAACAGCGGCATTGTGCATTCGATAGAAATTGCTCTCAGCCTCTATTACCGAATTAGGTTTCTGACTAGTGGCACCAGAGTCCAAATAAACCAGTCTTTTCCCATCGCGAATAGTGCGCTCGAAGATCGGAAAATCTTGGCGCACTACGCGAGGGTCAAAGGCCATATTTCTACTTGCTTACATATTCGGCATAGCCATTTGCTTCAAGCTTTTCAGCTAGCTCTGGTCCGCCTTCTTCAACGATGCGACCATCAGCAAATACATGCACGAAATCTGGCTTGATGTAACGCAAGATTCGGGTGTAGTGAGTAATTAGCAGTACACCTAAATCGTTATCAGCCTTGGCACGAACTACGCCTTCAGAAACGATGCGTAGTGCATCGACGTCTAGACCTGAATCGGTTTCGTCAAGGATCGCAATTTTTGGCTTAAGCAGTTCTAGTTGCATGATCTCGTGACGCTTCTTTTCGCCACCGGAGAAACCTTCGTTGACATTACGTTCGGCAAACGATGGGTCCATGCTTAGCGCAGCCATAGCTGACTTAACTTCGCCAACCCAAGTACGTAACTTAGGTGCTTCGCCTCGAAGAGCGGTAGCTGCAGTGCGCAAGAAGTTAGAAACTGAAACACCCGGAACTTCTACTGGGTATTGCATCGCTAGAAATAAACCAACACGAGCGCGCTCGTCAACAGTCATATCAAGTAAATCAACGCCATCGAGAGTTACGGTACCGTCAGTAATCTGATACTTAGGATGGCCAGCAATTGAGTAAGCCAAAGTAGATTTACCAGAACCGTTAGGCCCCATGATTGCATGGGTCTCACCGCTCTTGATAGTTAGGTCTACACCCTTCAAGATTTCAACTGGGCCATTTTCGGTATCTACTGAAACCTTTAGGCCACGAATTTCTAGTGTGCTCATAACAATCCTCTACTTAACTTCAACGGTTACGGAATCTCCGTCAACCACTACTGCATAAACATCAACCGGTTGAACTGCTGGCAGCGTTAAAGCGACACCAGTTCTTAAATCAAACTCCGCACCATGTAACCAACATTCAATCTTGAAACCAGTTACATCACCTTCGGAAAGCGAAGCATCGGAATGACTACATGTGTCACCGATTGCGAAAACTTCAGAACCAACCCGAGCTACACAGATTGACTTGCCATCCTTTTCGATACGAACTGGTTTTCCCTCAACCAGGGCCGCAAGACTTAGATCGCTCATAGGGTTCCGGCTTTCTCGAGTTCGCCATCAATTCGATTCATTAAACGTTCTTGAATCTCAGGATTGCCTATTTCAGAGACAATTTCGTTGAAGAAACCACGAACAACTAATCGGCGCGCATCTTCAACCGCGATGCCGCGAGACATCAAATAAAAGAGTTGTTCATCATCAAAGCGGCCAGTAGTACTTGCGTGTCCGGCACCAACAATTTCGCCAGTCTCAATTTCTAGATTAGGAACTGAGTCGGCACGAGCACCATCGCTAAGCAGCAAGTTGCGGTTTAACTCATAAGTGTCAGTGCCTTCGGCAGCTGCACGAATAAAGACATCGCCAATCCAGACAGTGTGTGCATCTTGACCAGCTAGTGCGCCTTTGTAGTTAACGCGGGACTTTGCATTTGGGACTAAGTGATCGACGAACATGCGGTGCTCGAAGAATTGTCCAGCCGTTGCAAAGTAAACACCAAGTAGGTCAACGGATGCGCCTTGCCCCTTGAATTCAACGGTCGGAAGCATGCGAACTACATCTCCCCCGACAGTGACAATAATTGATTTGAATGTGGCATCTCTGTCGACGATGGCATGTTGACGTCCGGCATGAATCGTCTTTAAATCCCACTCCTGCAGAGCGACCACAGTTAAGTTCGACCCTGGCTCGCAGATGATCTCAATATCCTCGGCAATTAAATGATCGCCGGTGTTTTCGATAATCACAGTTGCTTTAGCGTTGGCACCAATGCGAATCTGAACTCTAGAAAGTTCAGCTTCTGATAATCCACCAGCTAAACGATGCAGTGAAATTGGCTCAACTAACTCAGTATTTGCCGCGATTTTCAGAAGCGTGACTTCGGTGGCAGCTTCGTGAATTCGCCCAACGATTACGTCGTCGGTGCTTGATTCAGTAGATACTAGTTCGCGACCAATTCGCTCAAAAGTAACACCAGCAGGAGCATTACCGGTTAGGGCCAAAGTGTTGCGAGAGGCTAATTTGAAAGTTCCATCGTGCAAGCCACCAAGACGTTTGAGCGGGGTAAACCGCCAAGCTTCTTCGCGCCCAGTTGGCGTCAAGTAGTTAGTTGTAAGGGTAGACATAGTTAATTAACCGACCGCACCTTCCATTTGGAGTTCAATCAAGCGATTTAGCTCAAGGGCGTACTCCATTGGTAGTTCGCGAGCGATGGGTTCAATAAATCCACGCACAATCATTGCCATGGCTTCGTCTTCAGTTAGGCCACGAGACATTAGATAGAAGAGTTGATCATCGCTAACTTTTGAAACTGTTGCTTCGTGACCCATAGATACATCGTCTTCGCGGATATCAACATATGGATAGGTATCGGAGCGTGAAATAGTGTCAACCAATAGAGCATCACACTTAACTGTGCTCTTTGAATGATGCGCACCTTCTTGCACCTGCACTAGGCCACGGTATGAAGTACGTCCGCCGCCACGTGCTACTGATTTAGAAATTACTGATGAAGATGTGTAAGGAGCTGCGTGAACCATCTTGGCGCCAGAATCCTGATGTTGGCCTTCGCCAGCGAAAGCTAGTGAAAGGGTTTCGCCTTTTGCATGTGGACCCATCAAGAAGATCGCTGGGTACTTCATGGTTACCTTTGAACCGATATTGCCATCGACCCATTCCATGGTTGCACCTTCAGCACATGTTGCGCGCTTGGTTACTAGGTTATAAACGTTGTTAGACCAGTTTTGAATTGTGGTGTAACGAACGCGAGCACCCTTTTTCACAATGATCTCAACTACAGCTGAGTGCAATGAATCCGACTTGTAAATTGGCGCTGTGCAGCCTTCAACATAATGGATGTATGAATCCTCATCGGCGATGATCAGGGTACGTTCGAACTGACCCATGTTTTCAGTGTTGATGCGGAAATAAGCCTGCAATGGAATATCTACATGTACGCCTTTGGGTACGTAGATGAAAGAACCACCTGACCAAACTGAAGTATTTAGGGCGGCAAACTTATTGTCGCCAACTGGAATTACGGTACCGAAATACTCTTTAAATAGTTCTGGATGCTGCTTTAGCGCGGTATCGGTATCAAGGAAGATAACGCCTTGAGCCTCTAGATCTTCGCGGATCGAGTGATAAACAACTTCAGATTCATACTGTGCTGCGACGCCGGAAACTAAGCGCTGTTTTTCAGCTTCTGGAATACCCAAACGATCGTAAGTATTTTTAATTTCTTCAGGCAGGTCTTCCCAAGTTGCTGCTTGCTTCTCGGTTGAGCGCACGAAGTACTTGATCGTGTCGAAGAAAATACCGCTTAGATCTGAACCCCAATTTGGCATTGGCTTCTTTTCAAAAAGAGTTAAACCTTTGAGACGCAGATCGAGCATCCACTGTGGCTCGGATTTTTTCGCCGAGATATCGCGAACTACTTCCTCGTTAATGCCGCGCTTTGAATTTGCTCCAGCATCATTCTTATCGGACCAACCGAATTCGTAATTACCGAGTCCGTCAAGTTCTGGATGTGCGATAGTCATTAGTTGCCTCTCCGAGCACTAGTTTTGTTTATTGCATTTTTAGTTATTGCATTGGGAATGTATGTCGTACAAACACCGTCGCCATGTGCGATCGTTGCTAAACGTTGAACGTGAGTACCAAGTAGCGCCGAGAAGGCGGCTGTCTCGGCTTCGCAAAGTTCTGGAAATTCAGCGGCTACGTGCGCGATGGGACAGTGATGCTGACAAATTTCTTCGCCCATTTTTCTTTCGATCACAGTTGCCGCATAACCTTGCTCGGTTAAAAAAGATGCAAGGCCTTCGGTCTTACTCGCAGAGGTCTTAAGCGCTTCATAACCTTTGCGTTCAATGTCATCGGCACGAGTCTTGGCGAAAGCCTGAACTAAATGCGCACCTGATTGCGCAGACATGAACTTAAGCGCTGCAACAGCTAAGTCATCGTAGGAATGCTCAAACTTCTCACGACCTTGATCGGTCATAACAAAAACTTTTGAAGGCCGGCCACGGCCACGGGAAAGGCCTACATGCGGATCGCGCGCTTCGAGAATTCCGTCGGCAATTAAGTTATCCAGGTGACGTCGAATACCCGCAGGCGTCAGTTCTAGCCGCTCGCCTAAGGCAACGGCAGTTGAAGGGCCATTTTCTAGAATTGAGCGTGCGATAGCGTCACGGGTGCGCAGATCATCGCCGGCTGGCGGCGCACTCATAATCTGGCTTTTCACAACAGTAATGTATCGTAAATCGAGCCTTTCCTCTCGGCGGAGTCTTAGTGAGGGGCGCCTCAGGCTCGGCAACTACCCACTGCCATAGGGTTGGGACATGCCGCTCCTCTACCTTTTGCTAGTTTTTCAAACTGGCATTGTGTTAACCGGTGCCGCAGTTCGAATCACGGGCTCAGGGCTGGGCTGTCCAACTTGGCCTGAATGCACGTACGGTTCTTATACCCCAGTTGCTGGGCAGGCCGAAGGTGCATTCCATGCCTGGATTGAATTTGGAAATCGTCTACTAACTTTCTTACTCTTGTTCGCTGCAGTCGCCGTGGTTATTTATTCAATAAAAAAAGCTCGGCGCGATTTACTTTGGCGTGCGCTGCTACAAGTTCTCGGAATTTTGGGCCAAGGAGTTATCGGTGGAATTACGGTTCTAACCGATTTGAATCCGCTGGCAGTCGCAAGCCACTTTATTCTCTCAATATTTCTAATCGCAGGTGCTGTTTCGATTGTCGCTCGCGGAAGATCGCCTTTGATTTCAGTTCGCCCAACTGAGAATATAGTGAAAGTTTTGGCACAAGCGCAAGTTCTCCTTACATTTGTCGTGATAGTAATTGGCACGCTGGTTACTGGCTCTGGCCCACATGCTGGAGATTTAGATGCGCCACGTTTGAAGCTAGATGAACGCGCGATTACTTGGCTACATGCTGATGCCGTAATTGCACTTCTTGGTGTTTCGCTTGCGCTGCTTGTGCTTTCCGAAATTTCACCAGAAACTAAACGTAGAGTGAAAATTTTCTTCGGGGTAACTCTGCTGCAAGGATTGATTGGATACATTCAATATGTACTTGGCCTGCCAGAACTTCTAGTAATCATTCACGTACTTGGATCAACTTTGGTCTGGATTGCCTCATGGAAAATTTGGTTATCAATTACAACAGCGACAAAAGCATAGGAGCAAAAAATGAGCCAGATGACCGGTTGGACTGAACTAGATGATCAGGCCGTCACCTACGCCCGCGCACTTGCCATGGATGCTGTTCAGAAGGTGGGTAATGGCCATCCAGGTACTGCTATGGCACTGGCCCCAGTTGCATATAACTTATTTCAACGTCATTTAGTTCATGATCCTGCCGATCCAAATTGGATTGGTCGCGATCGTTTTATCCTCTCTTGTGGCCACTCTTCAATAACGCTTTACACTCAACTTTTCTATAGTGGCTATGGCCTAGAGATGGCTGATTTGCAGTCATTTCGTACTTGGAACTCACTGACTCCAGGACACCCGGAGTTCGGCCACACTGCTGGTGTTGAAATGACGACTGGTCCATTAGGTCAAGGTGTTGCAACCGCAGTTGGTATGGCGATGGCCGCTCGCTTCGAACGCGGATTATTTGATCCAGCTACTGCTGTAGGTAAATCTTTATTCGATCACACCATTTGGGTGATCTGTTCAGATGGCGACTTAGAGGAAGGCGTTAGTGCTGAAGCTTCATCACTGGCCGGAACTCAAGAGCTCGGTAACTTAGTAGTGATTTACGATGACAATCGAATTTCAATTGAAGGCGATACTCATAACGCATTTACCGAGGATGTCTCTGCGCGCTACCGTGCTTATGGTTGGCAAGTAATCGAAGTCCCTGCGGCGGCAGATGGTCGAATTGATTTACCCGCTGTTGATGCAGCAATGGTCTCCGCTAAAGAAGAACTAACTAAGCCAACATTGATTCGAATGCACTCAGTAATTGCGTGGCCAGCACCAAATGCAAAAGGTACTGCTGGGTCGCATGGCTCTGCCTTGGGTGCTGAAGAAATTGCCGAAACCAAAAAAATTTTGGGTTTGAATCCGGACGAGCATTTTGCGCTTCCTGCTGATGTTTTTGCGCATGTGCGCAAAGTCAAAGAACGTGGTGCTCAAGTTCGCAAAGATTGGGATGCTCGCCTAATAACTTGGCAGGACAGCAATCCAAAAGAAGCAGCGTTGCTAGGCCGTTTACAGAGTAAAGAGCTAGCCGCTGACTGGGATTCCGAACTGCCCGTATTCGAAGCTGGTACTCAATTAGCCACACGCGCTGCATCTGGAAAAGCAATCAACGCACTTGCTAAGAAAATGCCTGAATTATGGGGTGGCTCGGCTGATTTAGCTGGCAGCAATAACACCGACATTGATGGCGGCGGATCATTCTTGCCCGCGACTAGTGCCATCAAGAACGCTAATCCTTATGGCCGCATTGTTCACTTCGGAATTCGTGAACACGCAATGGGCTCCGTTCTCAATGGCGCGGCACTTCATGGCTTAAACCGCTCTTTCGGTGGAACTTTCTTAGTCTTTAGCGATTACATGCGTCCAGCAGTTCGCTTGGCAGCGCTAATGAATATTCCAAGTACTTTTGTCTGGACTCACGATTCAATCGGTGTTGGCGAGGATGGCCCAACACATCAGCCAATCGAACATTTCGCCGCACTTCGTGCGATTCCAAATCTCGATGTAATCCGTCCAGGCGATGCAAACGAAGTTAGCGTGGCTTGGCGCGAGATCATTTCGCGTCGCTCTCCCGCTGCAATTATTTTGTCTCGCCAAAATCTGCCCGTTATTGATCGAAACACCCATGCTTCTGCAGACGAAGTTGCTAAAGGTGCTTACATTCTAAAAGCCGCCAGCGGAAAGTCCAAAGTAACTTTGATTGCTACCGGTTCAGAAGTTTCACTAGCGCTAGATGTGGCAGCCGCCCTAGAAGCTAAATCAATTTCAACTGCAGTCGTCAGCGCGCCATGTCTTGAATGGTTCGATGCGCAACCAGCTGCCTATCGTGCTTCTGTTCTGCCAAGTGATTCGCTCAAGGTAAGTATTGAAGCTGGTATTTCACAGGGCTGGCATCGTTATGTTGGCAGTGATGGTTTAACTATCTCACTAGAACACTACGGTGCTTCTGCATCAGCCCCTGTGCTGTTTAAGGAATTCGGTTTCAGTGTCGATGCGATAGTGCCGCAGATTGAGGCCGCGCTGTAATGCAAATTTCAGATCTTGCTAACGCAGGTTGCTCAGTCTGGCTAGATGATCTCTCGAGGGCTAAGTTGACTGGAAATGATGCTTATTCGCTACCTCCTCGCATTAAGAATTCTGGCGTTGTTGGCGTAACCACGAATCCCGCAATTTTCAAAGCGGCCATCTCGGATGCCACTGAGTACACAAGCGATATTGCTGCCCTCAAAGGCAAGTCAGTAGAGGAAGTCATTACTAAATTAACAACCGATGATGTTCGAGAAGCGTGTGATTTGTTTGCTGATATTTATGTTTCTAGCAATGGCTCCGATGGCCGAGTAAGCATTGAAGTAGATCCCCGATCAGCGCACGACACTGCGGCCACTGTCAAAGAAGGTAAATTACTCTGGCAAATAATTGATCGCCCAAATGTATTGATAAAGGTTCCAGCAACTTTGGCTGGTTTGCCTGCAATCACTGAGTTAATAGGTACTGGCATCAGCGTTAATGTAACTTTGATATTTTCAATCGAACGCTACGTGCAAGTGATCGAGGCTTACATCGCCGGCATCGAGCTTGCAGCCAAGAACGGTGTGGACTTAGCTCAGATTCATAGCGTTGCTTCGTTTTTCATTAGTCGCTTAGATACTGCCATTGATCCGCTCTTAAAAGCAGAGGGTGGCGTTCTCGCGCATTCACTACTTGGGGCTGCAGCAATTGCGAATGCACACTTGGCCTACGAGCAATTCGAAAAAGCTTTCGCGACTAATCGTTGGCAGACACTATCTGCCCAAGGTGCAAATGCACAGCGACCGCTATGGGCATCGACTGGCGTTAAAGACCCAGCTTATGACGACACTCGATATGTACTGGAGTTAGTGGCCCCGAATACTGTTAACACCATGCCGCAGACCACGTTGGATGCGGTTATTGATCATGGTGTTTTCAAAGGCAACACCATTACTGGAAAATATGAAGAAGCCCGCATTGTTTTCAATCAGCTGGCCGAATTGGGTATTTCTATCGATAAAGTCACTGCCGACTTAGAATCAGATGGCGTTAAGAAATTTGCTGATGCCTGGAACGAACTCCTGGCCAGCGTTAAAGGAGCAATGGGTTAGTGTTAAAGATATCTGGTGAAAAAGTTGGCAACATCGATCGCAGCAGTGCTCTTTATAAAAAGATTGCCGCAGTAAATCCGCGGCTAGCTGCTAAAGATTCAACTATCTGGGGTGCTGCGGCTGAAGCTGAAGCTAGTGTTCGTCTCAATTGGATTGATGCGCCCGAGAGTTCTCGCGAACTACTG
>JBILOR010000115.1:0-4096 GCA_044374325.1 Candidatus Planktophila sp. | reverse complement strand
AAAGTGCCCAATCGGCATGGAAACGTTTTCCACCCTCATCTGTATATTCATAGCGGTGACCAGGCTTTAAATCCTGCAATCGATTTCCGCTGATCGCACCGTAACTAGCAAAACTTTCAGCTGCAAAATAAACCGAATTATCAGTGCCGACATATGCATGGTTAAGTTCTATCAACTTAGCGATTAGATTGTGCATCAATTCAATGGACTCACTTGCGCGAGGGTAGCTACGAGCCGCCTTGATGTTTAAGTTAGCTAGATCTGTATGAAAATTCGCCTCGTATTTGCGAGCAATTTCAAAGGGGTCAATCTGCTCTAACTTGGCTTGTGCGAGCATTTTGTCTTGTGGGTTAACGTCTTCAGCCATGTGGCCAACATCGGTGATGTTCTGCACCAAGTTAACGGTCTTACCTTGTACTTCTAGAGTCCTGCGAATCAAGTCAGATAAGAGAAACGTGCGCAGATTTCCGACGTGAGCATCTCGGTAGACAGTGGGGCCACAGCAGTAAATTGTTACTACATCAGCGTTAACTACTTCTTTTGTGGCCCGACTCTGAGTGTCATAAATTTTAAGCATTTATCTCAATTCCAAAAATGAGTACTCATGGTGAAAATTAAAGCCTAATGATTCATAGACCCCAATAGCTATCGCGTTGCTTGCCTCAACTTGCAACACGGCTTTGGTAGCTCCTTGTTCAAAACTAGCTTCAAGCGCAGCTGCCACTATTGCTTTTGCTACACCTTGCCCACGAAATTCTGGTTGAACATACACTCGAGTTATCGAAGTCCAGTCTTTGGCTAATGCAAAACGACACGTAGCAATAGCTCTACCATTTTTAACGACAGTTAAATAAGTCGAAGCACACCTTGACATTATTTTTTCAATTCCTGGTGTTGGTTGAACTGCTAACCATTCATCACTAGGTTGATTCGACTGCACAATTTCAAATTCGGTGGAAACAATTTGTTTAGAGGAAGTTAAGTCGGCCACCATTGTGTTTCCGCACAAAGTTTCAACCGCGCCTATTGATTGTAATTTTTCGGATAGAGCTTGCCAGGTGGGCAGAGCGACTTGGAAAATTGTTGGTAAGTTTCGTGCTTTATAAAATTCTTGGGCTATGGCAAGTTTTTCATCAAAGTTCAACAGCGTTCCAACTTCGAGATTTGCTTCAAGCGGTAGAACTGAATTGGCACGGTTCGTTACACCATGTGCTGCTCGCATTAGCCAACCCGAGTGTTCTAATTCTTCGGTTGCGGGCCAAGTTAGATTACAGATTTGATCTAGCTCAAGAACGCGAAGCGTCAGGGGAGCACCTTTGCCAGCCAAACTCGGGCGTTCGACAATTTCGCGCCAAACGAAGATCTGTTCTGGATCAAAGGATATTTCTTCGCCTTTGCGATTAATCAAGCTGGTCGGAGTTTTTAGGTGACCTACAACATCTCGGTAGCCACCTGCTGGCTCGTGCAATCTAATTGAAAACCTTTGACCGATGCGCTCAAGCGGGAGCGGCCGAGTTTCCATGGCTTAACGATAATCGTCTAAGCAAAAAATGCCTCTCCAAAAGGAGTTAGTGGAACCACGGTTGCTAAAAGGCGACTCAAACCTCGGTAGGTATTACAATTCACCGCAGTAGCTACCCAGATGGAGGATTCTTCGTGACTTACATTATTGCCGAACCTTGTGTTGATGTTAAAGATAAGTCTTGCATCGAAGAGTGCCCGGTTGATTGCATCTACGAAGGTTCTCGAATGCTTTATATCCAACCAGATGAGTGTGTTGACTGCGGTGCTTGCGAGCCGGTGTGCCCAGTCGAAGCTATTTACTATGAAGATGATGTGCCAGCGAAGTGGCAAGAGTTCGGCAAGATCAATACTGAGTTCTTCCTTGAGATTGGTTCACCTGGTGGTGCTAGCAAAGTAGGGCATACCAATTCTGATCACAGCACAGTGGTTGCTCTGCCAGCAAAGCCTGAATAGAAAAGTTCTCCACTGAAGCTGCCAGATTTCCCATGGGATGCCCTTGCTCCTTACGGCGAAATCGCACGTGCGCACTCGGGTGGAATTATCGATTTATCGCAAGGCACACCAGTAGATCCGACACCTGAGTTTATTCAAGTTGTTCTGCAGGAAAGTTCAAATTCACCAAGCTATCCGGTGACGGCAGGCACCCCAGAACTTAGAGCCGCGATCACTAACTGGGCGAAAAATAAATTAAAGGCGAGTGGTGATTTTGATGTCCTGCCGCTAATTGGTTCCAAAGAGTTAGTTGCTTGGCTGCCAACGCTTTTGCAATCAAAGTCGGTTAACTTTCCAGAAATCGCATATCCAACCTACCGAGTTGGTGCAATCCTCGCCGGTGCTACCGAGTCGGCAGTTGCCATCAACACCGAGAATTGGCCACAAGCAGATTTAACTTGGGTGAATTCACCTGCTAATCCAACTGGTCGAGTGCATAGTGATAAAGAATATTTAGCGGCAATCAAATGGGCGCGTGCTAATAATTCGATCTTGGTCTCTGATGAGTGTTATTTAGAATTTGGTGACACTGCGGTTCCTACATCGATTCTGCAATACACAGAAGGCAACAATCACAACATTTTGGCAGTCCACTCACTCTCTAAGAGATCTTCTATGGCTGGATACCGGGGCGCCTTTTTAATTGGCGATAAAGATTTGATTGCTCGCATCCGCGAAGTTCGTAAGCACGCAGGCATGATGGTGCCGCTGCCAATTCAAAAATCAATGACGGTTGCTTTAAACGATGAAACACATGTTGCCGAACAGCGAGCACGCTATAACGCTCGCCGGGCAAAACTTGCGCCAGCCCTTAAAGCAGCGGGCTTTAAAATTGAATTTTCAAACGCCGGACTTTATATCTGGTGCACGCGCAACGAAAGTGATTGGGATTCAGTTTCTTGGCTCGCCAACTTAGGAATTCTGGCGACACCCGGAAACTTCTATGGGCCGCTAGGGAAATCACATATTCGGGTTGCCATGACGGCTTCAGATCTTCAGATAGCTGAGGCTGCGGCTCGAATTACTGCAGCCGCACGAGGTTAACGATGACCGTCGGAATTCTTCTAGTAGGCGGCTTTGGTACTCGATTAGCACCACTTACAAATGTAACCCCAAAGCCAATGTTGCCTATTGCTAATCTGCCAGTAACTGAACATCAGTTACTTGTAGCGAAAGCTGCCGGCATCACCAAAGTAGTGCTAG
Organism: Candidatus Planktophila sp.; assembly: GCA_044374325.1. Taxonomy (GTDB): domain Bacteria; phylum Actinomycetota; class Actinomycetes; order Nanopelagicales; family Nanopelagicaceae; genus Planktophila. The sequence goes on along the minus strand of JBILOR010000115.1, from coordinate 877 downwards.
CAACTGCTTATCTGGCAGATACTTTCACACCATATTTTGGCGATGGCTCTAAGTGGGGGATTGAACTTAAATATGCTTTAGAAACTGAACCTCTTGGAACTGGGGGCGCAATTAGAAACGCTGCGGAGTTGATTTTCGCAGAAATTTCAGAAAACGAACCGATCGTGGTTTTTAACGGTGACGTACTTAGCCGTCATGATTTGGCTGCGCAGATTAAATTGCATCAGAGTTCATCGGCGGCAGTCACCTTGCACTTAGTAAGCGTTGAAGATGCTCGGCCATATGGTTGTGTGCCATTTGACGGAAGTGGCAAAGTCACTGATTTTCTAGAAAAAATGGATAACCCAATCACAAATACAATTAACGCTGGTTGCTATGTGTTTAGCCCACAAGTGATTCAGGAAATAGAACTAGGTAAAGTTATTAGCGTTGAACGCGAAGTATTTCCTGACTTACTAAAGCGCGGCAAAGTCGTGCAAGCATTTGTAGATGATTCATATTGGTTAGATATGGGCACACCAAAAGCTTTACTTAAAGGTTCTCAAGATTATGTTGGAAATCGCGATTTCATCGTTGGTGAAAATTCAAAGATATCTGCGGGTGTAAAAATTACTGGCGGCACCGCCATCGGAAACGATGTAACTATCGCTGCAAATGTAGAAATTACTTCCTCAATTGTTAGAGATGGTGTAACAATTTCTGAGAACTGTGTATTGGAAAATGTTTTTGTCGAATCAAATACAACTGTTGCCGAAAACACCAAAGCCAAAGGCGCGTATTTGGCAGATGGTGAAATCACGGCATTGAAACTTTGAGAACCCTCAACTACAACTTTAGTTTTTACGCTTGATTCCTGTCCTATTTGCCCTTTTTAGGC
>JBILOR010000114.1:0-4145 GCA_044374325.1 Candidatus Planktophila sp. | reverse complement strand
GTTTCTTCTGAACCATTTTTTACGCGCTCGAGAATCGGTGCAATAGCAACCATGGCGGTTTCAACATCAAGCCGAGCGCGCGGAATTTCGCGATTTATCTGGGCTTTACTTAAGTTGCGACCACGCAGATCGAGGGTTCTTATCACTCCCTTATTCTACTAATAAGAGCTATACGTTCTGCAGACAATTAACCCCGAGGATAGCTTTGAGATCAGCGCTCAAACTTGGTGATGAGGTAACCTTAAAATCCAGTTTCATAACAGTGTTACCAGCGGGTTCTTCTAATTGCAGATGAACTTCACGCTTTCCGGGATGAGTGCGCAAGATCTCCTTTAAGCGATCAACTATTGGCGGCGTGCATTGAGCCACTGGCATAGTTATAACTAGCGGTCCAGCTGGACCTTGTGAAATGTCTGGAAAAGTAACTTCAAGTGCGGTAAATCGAAGTTGATCTTCGCGACGATCTACTCGCCCACGAATAAGTGCAACCCGGTCAGTCGTTAAGGTGAGGGCATATTGATTATAAGTATTTGAGAAGAAGAGCACTTCGAGAGCACCTTCGAGATCTTCGATATTAACCACTGCCCAGTTAGAACCAGTCTTAGTAATTTTGCGCGTAATGCCTGTGATCAATCCACCGATGGTAACGATTTGTTCATGATCGCCGCCTTCATCAATTAACTCAGAGATTGATTTAGAAACACTTGCGCGCAGAATATGTTCGACGCCTAAAAGTGGATGGTCTGAAACATAGAGGCCTAGCATCTCTCGTTCATAGCTCAACAAAAGCGCTTTATCCCATTCGCCAGTTGGAACTTGAACTTCCATAGTTGCTACAGATGTGGTGCTGTCGCCGCCGAATAAATCGAATTGGCCAATAGCTTCAGCGCGTTTGCTTTCGATGACTGAATCAATTGCTTCAAGGTGAATACTCATTAGACCTTTTCGTGATTCGCCCAGGGAATCAAAAGCGCCAGCCTTGATCAAAGATTCAATGGTCTTCTTGTTGCAAACTTGTGCATCGACTTTCGCTAAGAAATCACCGAAAGAAGTGAAGCGGCCTTTAGCTTCGCGCGCAGCTTTGATTGAAGCAACCACACCTTCGCCAACATTACGAATTGCGGCTAAACCAAAGCGAATATCGGTTCCGCGTGGGGTGTACTCGGCATTGGATTCATTGACATCTGGGGGTAGAACTTTGCTACCCATACGGCGACATTCCGATAAGTAAAGCGCCGACTTATCTTTATCATCGCGCACACTCGTTAGAAGTGCAGCCATGTATTCGGCTGGGTAATTAGCTTTGAGATAACCAGTCCAATAAGAGACCATTCCATAACCTGCGCTGTGTGCGCGGTTAAATGCGTAATCGGAGAACGGAATTAGAACATCCCAAAGACGTTTAATTGCAGCTGGGGAAAAACCATTTTCGCGCATGCCACTTTCAAAGTGAACGTACTCTTTATCTAGAACATCACGGTTCTTTTTACCCATAGCTTTACGCAATAGATCTGCGCGGCCGAGTGAGAATCCCGCAACTTTCTGGGCAATTGCCATTACCTGTTCTTGATAAACAATAAGTCCGTAGGTATCCCCCAGAATTTCTTCTAGCGGTTTCTCAAGTTCAGCATGGATCGGTTCAACTGGCTTACGTTTATTTTTACGATCGGCGTAGTTGTTATGCGCATTTTCACCCATTGGACCTGGGCGATATAACGCAATGACTGCGGAAATATCAGCAAATGAATCTGGCGCCAAGCTCTTAAGAAGTGCGCGCATTGGGCCACCATCGAGTTGAAATACACCCAAGGTATCTCCGCGCGCGAGTAATTCGTAAGTTTTCTTATCATCAAGTTTCAGTGTCTCAAGAACTACATCTTCGCCGCGGTTTGCTTTGATATTAAGTAGACAGTCATCAAGGACGGAAAGGTTTCGCAGCCCTAGGAAATCCATCTTCAATAACCCAGTGGCTTCGCAAGCACCCATATCGAATTGAGTAATGATGGCGCCATCTGCTTCGCGACGATGAATCGGAATAACATCTAGCAAAGGTTGGGCCGAAAGAATCACCCCTGCAGCATGGACTCCCCATTGGCGCTTTAGACCTTCAAGGCCCCGAGCAGTGTCAACTACAACTTTGCTATCAGGATCAGTTTCATAAAGTTGGCGGAATTCGTTAGCTTCGCCATATCGATCATCTTGCGGATTAAAAACTCCACCTAAAGAAATGTCTTTACCCATCACAGCTGGTGGTAGAGCTTTAGTTAATCGCTCGCCAATTGCGTATGGATAACCAAGAACGCGGGTTGAGTCTTTAATCGCTTGTTTGGATTTGATGGTGCCGTAAGTAATGATCTGAGCAACGCGGTCTTCGCCATACTTTGTTGTGGCATAACGGATCATTTCGCTGCGTCGACGTTCATCGAAATCCAGATCGATATCAGGCATTGAGATACGTTCTGGATTTAGGAAGCGCTCAAACAAGAGGCCGTGTTCGATTGGGTCTAGCCCTGTTATGCCTAACGCGTAAGCAACTAATGAGCCAGCGGCAGAACCACGGCCGGGGCCGACCCGAATACCTTGGCTCTGCGCATGTGAAACTAGATCTGCAACCACTAAGAAGTAGCCCGGGAAACCCATCTTGTTCATAACTTCAAGTTCATAATTTAAGCGTTCTGAATATTCGGCAGGGACTTCACCATTTAATCGACGCGATAAACCAGCTTGGGATTCTTTAACTAGCCAAGTAACTTCGGTTTCACCAGCAGGTACCGGGAAAACTGGCATCAAATTTTCGTTCTCACGTAATTTCACATCACAACGTGACGCGATAAGTAAAGTGTTATCGCATGCTTCAGGTAGTTCTTTAAAGAGCTCACGCATTTCGGTGGCGGTTTTTAAATAAAACTCATCGTTATCAAATTTAAAGCGTTTTGGATCAGCCAAAGTTGAACCCGATTGAACACAGAGCAATGCTTCGTGTGACTTGGCATCAGCTTTGGCAGTGTAGTGAAGGTCATTAGTAGCTAGTAGCGGCAACTTTAGCTCTTTAGCTAACTTCATTAGATCGGCTTTGACTCGAGTCTCAATCTCAATGCCGTGATCCATTAATTCGAGGAAGAAATTATTGGCACCGAAAATATCGCGATAATCACTTGCCGCGCGAAGCGCCTCTTTATACGCACCCATGCGCAATCGAGTTTGAATCTCGCCACCTGGGCAACCAGTGGTTGCAATGATTCCTTCGGCATACTTTGAAAGTAATTCACGATCCATACGTGGCTTGTAATAGAAACCTTCGAGCGATGCCAATGAAGAAAGTCGGAAAAGATTTGCCAGGCCAACATTATTTTCTGCCAACATCGTCATGTGGGTATATGCGCCACCACCTGAAACATCGTCTTCGCCGCCATCGGCCCACTTAACGCGACTCTTATTGAATCTAGAATCGGGAGCAACATAGGCTTCAATTCCGATGATTGGTTTAATGCCAGCTTTGGCTGCTTGCTTATAAAAATCAAAAGCACCGAAAACATTTCCGTGATCGGTCATTGCAATCGCTGGCATTTCTTGCTGAGCCGCTGCCTGAACTAATTCGCCAACGCGCGCCGCACCATCGAGCATCGAATACTCGGTGTGAACGTGTAAGTGAACGAATGAGTCAGACATTTAGGTGGAGATCTTCTTTCCGCAAGCCGTTAATTATGGAAGAACCGCGTCGCTGAGTAGCCCCAATGAAGCTTGTAAGTCACTTGGATAAGGTGCCTTAAAGGACATTGGTGCCCCAGTAATTGGGTGGGCAAATCGTAGTTCTAAGGCATGAAGCCAAGGTCGCGCCATGCCTAAACTTTTCGCTAATACTGGGTCTGCCCCATAAGTAGTGTCGCCAACAAGCGGATGATGAAGCGCAGAGAAGTGCACTCGAATCTGATGCGTGCGGCCAGTCTCTAGTTCTACTTGAACCAGCGAGACTGAACGATAATACTCAATAACTTCGTAGTGAGTAATGCTGATCTTTCCGTTAGCAACTACGCCGAATCGGTGATCTTCTTTTGGGTGACGATCAATCGGTGCATCAATGGTGCCACTTGATGGATCAATATGACCTTGAATAAGTGCGTGATAAATCTTTTCAACTGTGCGAT
>JBILOR010000020.1:0-14095 GCA_044374325.1 Candidatus Planktophila sp. | reverse complement strand
TGCTGAAAATTTATCAGTGCGTTCCGTAGAAGAAATAATTGCAACCGGTGGAAGCGGGAAAAAATCCTCAAAACGCAAAACCACTAAAGGCAACCCTGAACTCAATGAGATTGCCGAAGAGTTAGGTGATCACCTTGATACCCGCGTAAAAATCGAGGGTTCAGCGAAAAAAGGAAAGATTGTTATTGAATATTCTGGCGGCGAAGATTTGCAGCGGATAATTAAAGAGATTAAGAGCTAGTTACTGCTTTACCACATCTTTAAAGTCAACAATAAATTTCGGATCTTTTCCATAAAAATATTCAGTCAAGTTTGCACCTTTAAGGCAAGAATTTGATTCACTTAAGAATTTTGCGCTCCAATAAACCAGGTCACCCTTTTTCATGGCAACTAGCCGATCAAAGAATTTACTTGAGGTAGGGATCAAAGTGTTATCTGAAATGTCAGATAAAGCATTATTCCAAGTTTTAACTCGAACATCGTTGGCAATTTCAATTTCAAGGTAAGCTTTACCTTCCCCGTTTGCACCAACATCTTTTATTTCACCAACCCATTTATTTGCTGTTCGGTTAGATAAAACACCACACAAGGCTTTGTCGCGACCTCTGACAATTACCGACTCTTGCAAATCCGTCTCCGCTGCGTCTAAATCTTCGCGAGCCTTTTCAATCAAAGATACAAAGTCAGCTTGAGATTGCGGATATAAGCCATAGTCGGTCATGTTTGGATCTTCTGTTGGGACTGCTTCCGCTGGCGAATTGTTATTAGATGCCTCTACTGAAGTGCTATTAGCTTCTTCGATATCCGAACTAGAGGATCCGCCAAAACCGATAATCAAAACCATTAACGCAAAAGGAATAATGAACCGCTTCTTTTTGTACCAAGGTCGGGCGGCTGGCGTAACTTCGTTTGATTCACTCATTTAGAAATTCTAAGCGAGTAAACCAGTGATGTTAAGAGTTAAGTTCTAAATTTCCTCCGCGGCGCGAAATCTCTTGATTTACAACGCCCGCTAAAGCTTTAACACCTTCACGAATTCGCTCTGGAGTTGGGTGACAGTAAGAAAGTCGCATCGACCAAGTTCCAAAACCATCGGCGTAAAACGCAGTGCCAGGAACATAGGCAACTTTTGCCACAATCGCCTTTGGCATCATTGCTTTGGTATCAATTTCTGGTGGCAAAGTAACCCATACATAAAAACCACCACCTGGCTTAGTCCAAGTAGCACTCTTTGGAAAGTATTCATCAAGAGATTCAAGCATTGCATCGCGACGCATCTTGTATTGCTCACAGAATGAGGCAATTTGATCGCGCCAAGGCTGATTAGCCAAGTAATTAGAAATTGTCATTTGGGTGAAATTAGAAGGACAGAGAATTGAAGATTCACTTGCGACAACCAATTTATCTTTTAGTGACTGCGGAACTAACGCCCAGCCGACACGTAACCCCGGTGAGATAGTTTTTGAGAAAGAACCCAAATAAATAACATTTTCAGAATCTTCGGCACGCATTGCATTCGGTGATGGCTTATCAAAACCAAGAAGTCCGTATGGATTGTCTTCAACTACAAAAATCTGTTCAACCCGGCAAATTTCAAGAATCTCAGTACGGCGGTTTGCGGGTAATAAAACACCAGAAGGATTCTGATAATTTGGAATCAAATATAAAAACTTAATCTTTCGACCCGCTGCGCGCATGCTTTTAATGGCTTGTCTTAGCGACTCTGGGACCATGCCATCGTTATCTGTTTCGACATGTACAACCGAAGCTTCATATTGGCGGAAAGTTCCGAGCGCTCCCACATATGAAGGAGCTTCAGCCAAAATTACATCGCCTGGATCAATAAAAATACGAGAAATTAAATCAAGTGCTTGTTGTGAACCAGTTGTTACAACAACATCATCTGGATTCGCGCGGATACCTTCAAGCGCCATAACTTCACAGATTTGTTCACGTAATTTTGGATGGCCTTGTCCACTGCCGTATTGCAAAGCTTCTTGGCCTTGAGTCAAAATTAAATCTGAGACAACCGATGCCATCATCTCCATTGGTAGAGCAGAAAGATTTGGCATTCCACCCGCTAATGAAACAATTTCAGGGCGTGAAGCTACTGCGAATAACGAACGAATTTCGCTTGCGACCATACCGGTGGCTCGGTGCGCGAAACGCTCCTCAAGGTGCTGAGGGGTTCCGGTATGGAAACGAGTTGTTAAGTCGGACATCTGCGAATCATCTCATAGCAAGGCTTGAATAGGCGTAAGTTAATTACTACGCAAGCCAGCTTTACGTAGGTCGGAAAGTCGTAACATTCCTGTTTTAGCGTCATCTTCGGCCGCTAAATAAAGACGTTGAATCGCAATGACTATTGATTCAGCAATTACATCGCGGAAATCCGCACGTCCGAGACGTTCAGCATCACCTGGATTCGTTAAATATCCTAAATCAACCCGAACTGTTGGAGCTTTGGTCAAACGCAATAAGTCCCAAACTTTGGCATGGGAATGACAGTTAACTAAATCCGTGCGAGCACAAATTTCACGCTGCACTAGCGATGCAAATCTTTCACCGACAACTGAGTGAAGTGAGTGCAAGTCACTTCCGTAGTAATAAGTAGCAACGCCATGAGCGCTTTCATTTGGATATCTGTCGGCATGAAAAGAAATCACTAAATCTGCTGACGTTTTATTAGCTAAATCAACTCGTTCTTGTTGAGTTGGGCAATTATCTTTCCCGCGAGTCAAAAACACACTAACCCCGAGAGCCAATAAGCGACCCTCTAAACGTTGAGCGATGTCATAAACAATTTCGGCTTCTTCAACTCCGAAACCGCTAACACCGCGACTTTCACCACCATTACTTGGGTCTAACACAATTACTTTATCGGCAAGTGCTGGCCCACGATTTTTATGTGAAACATCTTCACGTAATCGAACTGGCGCGCCACCACTAACAATTGTCGTCAACCGCAATAACGCAATAATTGTGGCCGGACCACATTTGCCATCAACAGTTACACCAACTGATTTTTGAAATTCACTAACTGCACTAGATGTGCGAGGACCATAAATTCCATCGACTCGGCCACAATCAAAACCCATTTCTACTAATCGATTTTGCAGAGTCGCTACATCATCTCCACGCATTAATGAAGGAGTTGATATATGAAGTGAGCGATCACCAAGTTTCCAGCGAGCCTCTTCTAGTGCGCGCAAAGTTACATCGTCGATTAAACCGGTAACTGTTAATCCGCGACCCTGTTGAAAGGAACGAACCTCATCTGGCGTTAGCTCTTTCATGACGGTTGCTAATCTAAGAAAGTTGCGGCTTAGATAAAACCTTCGAGTTCTTTGAGTAAAGCAGGCTTTGGCTTAGCACCGATAATTGTTTTAACAACCTCGCCGTTTACAAAAACATTAAGAGTTGGAATTGAAGTAATTCCATATTTAATCGCGATCGCTGATTCTTCGTCAGTATTTAACTTAACGATCTTAATCTTGTCGCCATGCTCATTTGCGATTTCATCAAGGATCGGTCCAACTGCGCGGCAAGGCCCACACCATTCGGCCCAAAAATCAACCAAAACAGGGGTGCTGCTCTTTAGTACTACATCTGCGAAATTAGCAGTTGTGACAGGGGTTGCTGCGCTCATTATTTCTCCTTGTTTTTACTTCTTCTTATTTAATACTTGTATATAGGTACTTTAGTGGTGCGATAAGAATTTTTCAGCATCTAGGGCAGATTGGCAGCCCGTGCCCGCGGCTGTAATTGCCTGGCGATAGGTGTGATCAACTAAATCGCCGCATGCAAAAACACCTTCGAGGTTGGTTTGCGTTGAACGACCTTCGACAATTACATAACCTTCGGCATCTAGCGTGACTTGACCTTTCACGAGCTCGCTTCTTGGATCATGACCGATTGCCACAAACAAACCAGTGAAGTCGCGTTTAGAAACTTCGCCAGTAACTGTGTTCTTTAGTGAAAGCGCTTCTACTTTCTCGGCACCCAATACATCTATTACTTCGGTATTCCAAAGCATTTCGATTTTCGGATTAGAAAGTGCGCGCTCAGCCATAATCTTTGATGCACGTAATGAATCACGACGGTGAATCAAAACAACCTTGCTGGCAAATTTAGTTAAGAAGGTAGCTTCTTCAACTGCTGAATCGCCGCCGCCGACAACTGCAATTGTTTGATCACGGAAGAAAAAACCGTCGCATGTCGCGCACCAAGAGACGCCGCGACCAGAAAGACGCTTTTCATTCTCTAAACCAATTTCACGATAAGCCGAACCCATTGCCAAAATAACTGATTTGGCTTTTATGGTATTTCCGGAACCGTCTTTCAGAACTTTAATCGGTCCCGACAAATCCATTTCAACAATATCGTCGGTAATTAAATTTGCACCAAATCGCTTTGCTTGCTTACGCATTGCATCCATTAAATCTGGACCCATAATTCCATCGATGAAACCTGGAAAGTTCTCGACTTCAGTAGTGTTCATTAGCGCGCCACCAGCAGTAACTGAACCCTCATAAATCATGGGATTAAGTTGGGCGCGCGCAGCATAAATAGCAGCGGTGTAGCCAGATGGGCCAGACCCAACGATTACTAAGTTCTCTACTTCATTCATGGCTTCACCATAACCTTTCCAGAACCTGATTTATTCCTTTTTCCGCAATTTACCGCGTGAAGAGCGCAACAAGCCGGTAATCATTGAAATCTCGGCAACCCGCAACAACTTTGCAACTAAGAAGTAGCCAAGTGCGCTGACCAGCATGACCGAAAAGAGTGCCAAAGGCCCATGCCAGTCAAAGATGCGACTAAGCGCAAACATTGGTGCCATTGCTATAACCGAGGACAGAATTAATTTGGAATGCTGCCCCATAAATTGCGAGAACGCAATTTTGCCAACATGTTTTTTAATCAATTTAATTGTAATTACGATTCCAACTATGTAACTAATCGAGAAAGCTAAACCTAAGTAGATAGTGACATATTCATTCTCGACAGTATTTAGAATCAAATAAGAAAGCGCAACTGCGATCAAGTTGATAATAAAGATCGATATAACTTGAGTTTTAGTATCTTCAAAAGCATTAAAACCGCGAACCAAGATGAGGTTAATCGAAAATGCAATCAAGCCAAAACTGAGTGCTGATAAAACATATCCAATATATGAAGAATCACTACGGCTAATACCAAAAAAGAGCACTTCAGTGATTAATGGACCAAAGAATGCCAAACCAACCGCGCTAGGAATTGTGATAACTCCAACTAAGCGAATTGCTCTAACTAGTTGAGATTTCACTTCCTCGAAATCTTTAGCAATTGCCAATCTAGATAAATGAGGAAGCAAAGCTGTAATAATAGAAATGGTCACGATTGAATACGGTAATAACATAATGAGATACGCGTTGCTGTATGGCGTGAAACCAACACCACGAGTGATTCCTTCTTGAGCGCTGCGAACTGCTGCGCTAGTAGCAACATTTACGGTTACTAGATAACCAAGTTGAGAAATCAAAACATAAACTAAAGTCCATCCAGCTAACCTGAAAGATTTACCTAAACCAGCAAAACCAAACTTTAAGCGCAATTTAATTTTGGTACGCGCAATAACGGGAATCAAAGCTAGCGCTTGAACGACAACACCTAAAGTTGTTCCCCACCCCAAAATTGCCACTTGGGTATCGGTAATCGTGTCAGCACTGATATTTGGAACGTAATAAAGGAAACCGCCCAACAAAACTACGCCAACTAGGTTATTAAGAATGGGAGCCCACATAAGGGGAGCAAATGAGCCTCGCGCATTAGCTACCTGGCCTAACATTGCATAAAGACCTAAGAAGAAGATCTGGGGCAAGCAATAGCGCATAAATGCCACAGTTATGGAATATTCGTTTTCAAAACCTGGCGTTGTGAATTCAGGCGCGTAAATTCGAACTAAAACTGGCGCAAAAATCATGCCAACTACAGTCAAGCCAAGCAATAAAGTACTGATCGTTGTAACCAAACGCGAAGCAAAACCAACGCCACCATCTTCGTCAGAAAATGAACGAATTAACTGCGGCACAAAAATTGCAGTCAGGGCTCCACCAACAACCAAGTTATAAATAATATTAGGCATCGTGTTTGCGACGTTATAACCATCAGCAAGCAACGCGGTACCCAACGCGGCAACCAGTAGAACACCACGAATGAACCCAGTTATGCGAGAGATTATGGTGCCGATAGCCATAACGCTAGAAGCTCGATATAGATCTACTGGTTTCATTTTCTACTCCGTCGCACTCGACGAATAGTTTGTAAAGTCGCAGCGATAAAAAGTAAAGCTGCAGCACCAGAAGTAAACCAAGCAACCCTCGAATCAACCACCGAGAGATTTAAATTCAATTGCGAATACTTAGTTATCGGTACACCCTTTGTATCAGTCATACGAGCTGCCACGGTAACCGTGCCAGGAGTTATTACATTTGCGGGAATCAATAATTGCATTTTAGAGTTAGGCGCAATACTCACATCGGTGATATCCGCGATTTGAACCCTTGAATTTCTAGGCAGTAGTTCAAGGGTAACTTTTACTGGCGTGCTGAAGTTATTAACCAAAGTAATCGGAACTTTATCCGAAGCTGAAGTTAAGCGATATCGGCCTGAAATAACTCTTAACTTTCGATTTGAGCGAGTGACTTCTTTTTCGGCACTCTTTAATAACCGTGCTCGAAATTTTTTATCAATATTTGGATCTAATAAACGAGCGAGTTGTAGCCGTAAAGTTGTTAATTCGGGGGCATCGACAACTCGACTCAAGGTCGTCACTGCTCGCCGATTCTCGGCATAGTCAATCCGTAATGAATTGGAACTTTTTAGGGAACCCTTGCTGTATTTACCCAATTTATCGCTAATTACGGGGCGAGCTAAAAAGCTTGCCAAACGCTTGTTTGCATTGGAGTAGTAGAAGTTCAGCTCGCCAGGAGCGTAATTTTTAAGCAAACGATAGGCGGGATTTCCGTAAGGTAGAACGATCACTTGGTCGCCACTAGAGATGAAAGAAAATTGATTTAACCAGTTAGTTGCGACATCGGAACCAACGCCATCAATTTTCTCGCCACTTTCTAACCCAATTTTATATTCGTCTTTCATCGCAATCACATCGTCAATGAAGGCTGTATCAACTACCCAAATACGTGGTCGGTTAGATGGATAAAAAACTAATTTTCCTAGATCGCCAGTCGGCGCTAAACGTGTTGTTAATTCTTCGCTATAGAAGTAACCACTGAAATTACGATTTGGTTCCGTAACTAATCTAATAATTTTTGCATCAGCAGCTTGAGCTGGTAGAAAAGTAAACTGTAATCCAAGAATTAAAATCAGAACTAACCAGATACGTTTCATAACGAAATCTCGCCACTTTTTGCAATTAATTTCTTTTCATCTGGGTATGCCAACCGCTCTACGATTTCAGAAAGCGGGAACCAAGAAACCTCATCAACTTCAGTAATCTGTGGAGTCAACTCACCGGAGACTTCCTTGAAAATAAAGTGATGAACTGTCTTATGAATTCTTTTTCCACCGGCCATAAACCAAAAATCAATTACGCCGATCGATTTAGTTATCTCTGAAGTAATGCCGGTTTCTTCCTGCACCTCTCGAATTGCTGCTTGTTCTGGAGTTTCGCCCGCTTCAATATGTCCCTTAGGAAGCGACCAGAGCAAACGTTCGCGAGATGCATCTTTATGATCGATGCGACCAATCAACAACCCGCGCGTGCCAGAGAAATCGATGACTAACCCACCCGCACTAACTTCATCGACGCGTTTGGCATAAGGACGTCGCTCAGGGCTCTTCTTATTTGGCGAGCCACCCGAACTCTTAGGTGGCGCTTTTGGAGCAGGCGAATTGCCATCGGTTGGGGTGGTAACTGCGTGTGGGGCGCGATTGGCGGGACGTCTACGTCGCCGCTTTTTCTTCGTACCTTCGCTGCCCGCACTAGGTGCCGGGGTCATGGAGCAAGGGTAGTCCTCTAGCCTTACCTATTGTGACGAGTCCATTAGGTGCCGCAGGCGAAATAGCTATTCGCTCGCTTATCGAACGCGCCCCCTTAGCCAGTTCACTGGCCGCTGCTTACAAAGCGGCCGGCTACAAGTTGGCGTTAGTAGGCGGACCAGTTCGCGATGCAATTTTAGGGCGCTTGGGAAACGATTTAGATTTCACAACCGATGCACTACCCCTCGAGAGTAAAAAGATTTTAAAAATCTGGGGTGAAAATGTTTGGGATACCGGAATTGAATTCGGTACCGTCGCAGCGAAACGTGGTGACACAACTGTCGAAGTAACCACTTATCGCAGCGATAAATACGATCCAGAAAGTCGCAAACCCGAAGTTGAATTCGGTGACAATATTGCAGGTGATTTATCGCGTCGAGATTTCACCGTTAATTGCATGGCCCTTGAGTTAACAACTTCCACCCCAGAATTTATTGATCCATTTAATGGATTAGCTGACTTAGCAAAACAAATTTTGCGCACCCCGGTTACACCCGAGCAATCATTTTCTGATGATCCGTTGCGAATGATGCGTGCTGCTCGTTTTGCTAGCCAATTAAATTTTGAAATCGAAGAATCAACGCTGTTGGCGATGAAAGATATGGCTTCACGTATTTCAATCGTTTCCGCAGAACGCATCCGCGATGAATTTACTAAATTATTAATGTCAGATAATCCACGTCGCGGTATTTCAATAATGGTAGATACTGGATTGGCAACATTGGTAATTCCAGAGATCCCAAAATTAAAGTTAGAGATAGATGAACATCACCACCACAAAGATGTTTACGAACACTCAATAACTGTTTTAGAGCAAGCAATTGCACAAGAAGAACGCTTGGGTGGTCCTAACTTAGTAATTAGGTTGGCTGCTTTAATGCACGACATTGGAAAACCAAAGACTCGAGCTTTGATTGAAGGCGGCGGTGTTTCCTTCCATCACCACGAAGTTGTTGGTGCGCGCTTGGCTCGAGAGAGACTCAAAAAGCTGCGTTATTCCAGTGATGTAGTGGAGTCAGTAGAGACTCTTACAGCGCTACATTTGCGCTTTCACGGTTACGGCGATGGTGAATGGACCGACTCAGCAGTACGAAGATATGTGCGTGATTCAGGCGATTTACTGGTTCATTTACATGTTTTAACTCGTGCCGACTGCACGACCCGAAATGTGCGCAAAGCCGAACGTCTTGCCAACGCTTATGAATCTTTAGAAAATCGTATTGCGCGACTTATGGAAGCGGAAGAGCTAAATAAAATCCGCCCCGATCTAGATGGTGCTGCAGTTATGCAGTTGTTGAACTTAAAACCTTCAGCAACAGTTGGAAAGGCCCTCGACTTCTTACTCGAATTGCGCCTAGAGCGTGGCCCGCTCGGTGAAGAAATCGCCACCAAAGAGTTACTTGCTTGGTGGGAGAAATTTTCCGCTTCGCAATAAACGAACTGCAGTTAGTAAGTAGATTGCCGATACCAATGTGGGCACCTGCCAACCTTGACCAGAGTCAGATAACAAAAGTGCGGCGATAACGCCACCACTAACAATTGCGGCATTTACCAAAACATCGTAAACGGCAAAAACGCGACCACGGTAGTAGTCATTAATTTTGGATTGCACGAGTGCATCGTTGGTAACTTTAAAACTTTGCCCGAACAAACTCGTCAAAAATGCGGCCAGAAATAGTGTTGGTTCAGTCCCCCAAATAGCCAGAGGTAGCGGCCCGATAACACTTAAGAACATCATGGTTCTCATCCACTTGTGACGGCCATATCTCTTCACGCCAAATGGTGCGATAAGTGCACCCAAAACAATTCCGATACCAGCAATTGAAAATGCTAAAGCCAGTCCCGATAAACCTGCTTCCGGCTGATTAGGATCATTAAAAGTATTGCGCTCTAACATCAAACCAACCAAAGTGAGCGCCGTTAGGCCACCACGCTGAAAACCATTTGCAATAATTCCGCGCATTGCATCAACATGAACGCCAAGAAATTTCCAACCTTCGCGCAGTTCAACAAAACCTTGCGTAAGCGATGCGGGCTTACGTTCATGTTGCAGCGGACCAATTTCTAGTTTGCGCAAACGCAGCGCCATTATTGAAGCCAACGCGTAACCACAACTCGCGGCAATAATTAAATAGGCATCTACATGATCAGCGGTTGCAAATGAGTCAAATATTTTGCGTAAACCGAGCCCTAAGCCGCCACCTAAAACCAAGAAGACCGAACCACCCGTAACCGCCATTGCGTTTGCGGAGATTAAATTTGGTTGATCAACCAATAAAGGTAAACCAGCAGAAGTGGCAGCCAGTATCAAACGGTTAAGACCAAAGGCGAACAAAACCAAAACCGTAAGTTCTAAACCAGTTCGGCCAGTGAAAACCAAGAGTGCGATCAAAAGTAAATCTAGTGCGCGAGATAAATTCGATATAAAGAGAGCTCGTTGCCTAGAGACTCGATCTAATACTGTGCCAACAAACGGCCCAATAATTGAATAAGGAAGTAAAACAACAGCAAATGCCAATGCGGCACTCAAAGCACTGGCTTGCCGTTCCGGTGAAAAGAGAACAAATGTTGCAAGCGCTCCCTGAAAGATGCCGTCAGTGCCTTGCCCAATCCAGCGCACCAATAGCAGGCGCGACAATCGCGGGTGCTTTAGCAACTGCCAGAAATTCATATTGGCAAGCGTAGTTACTTAAGACCCTTTATTCTTAGCTTTAATGAAATCGCAACGCTCGTTCATCGATTATTCACTCGATAAGCGTGCCACTTTGGCAGCGCTCTTTCGTGGCACGGTCAATGCGTGCGATGCTGATCCATATTTGATGCGAGCTGCCAAATTTCATGGAGTTAAAACCACCAGACCTTGCCCAGTTTGCAAACATCTTTCTATGGTTGAGCTTATGTACACCTTTGGTGATCAACTCGGCCAATACTCAGGTCGCATTAAAAATGCCGACGAACTGCGCCAAATGGAAAAAGAATATGGTGAGTTTCGGGTTTATATAGTTGAAGTTTGTCGCGACTGTTCTTGGAACCATCTCTGTGTCTCTTTTGTCCTGGGCGATGGCGTTGAGCGCAAACCACCCCGTTACACCCGAACGCTTGAAGATAGTGACTGGGCATAACAGGTAGCCTTGAACCATGGCATTTAAGCTCTCGAAACGGTTATTTATCAGGGCTGCCATCTTTCTGGGTGGCTTTGGATTCGTAGCAGGCTCGACCTTATTTGCGATCGCTTATTTCACGGTTTCAATCCCAGACCCAAACGCTTACGTAAATAGCCAGGCCACAATTATTCAATATGCCAATGGCGAAGAAATAGGCCGCATTGGTGCGCAAAACCGAACCATTGTTTCGCTCACGAAAATTCCGTTACATCTACGCGAAGCGGTGATGGCAGCTGAAGATCGCAACTTCTACACCAATAAAGCATTTAGCGTAAAAGGTTTAACCCAAGCCGTAATAGATAACATTTTGACACTCGGAAACGGGCGCGGTGGCTCAACAATTACGCAGCAGTATGCGAAAACCGCATTTCTAACTTCAGAACGAACTATTCAGAGAAAAATTAAAGAATTAGTAATTGCAATTAAACTGGAGAATCAACTCTCGAAAGATGAGATTTTAGAGAACTACTTAAATACAATTTATTTCGGTCGCGGTTCTTACGGTGTGCAAACTGCATCTCTTCAGTATTTCAATCGCACCGTAGATCAACTCTCAGTTTCACAAGCAGTGGTCTTGGCCTCGATCCTGCGCTCACCAGGTTTATATGATCCAGCTTTTAAAAAGGAAAACCGACCTCGCCTCGAGTCGCGTTTTGCCTATGTTGTTAAAGGTATGGTTGAAAAAGGTTGGCTAACCGAAAAAGAAGGCGCCAAACTAAAGATTCCTTACATTACGCCACGCGCAACTTCTGGTTCGCTGAGTGGACCTAAAGGCCACATTATTGAAGCGGTTCGTAAAGATTTAATTAAATTTGGTTTCACTGAAGATCAAATTATGGTTGGTGGTTTGGTTGTAAAAACAACCTTAGTTCAACAAGCACAGCAAGCCGCGGTTGACGCAGTTAATAAGCAATCCCCTGCCAAGGCGCCAGATAATCTGCATATCGGCTTGGTTGCGATCCGCCCGGGAACCGGTGAAATCGTGGCCATGTATGGCGGAAAAGACTACGTAGCAAGGCAATTAAACGATGCCACACAATCAATCGCACTAGCTGGCTCTACCTTTAAACCATTTGCATTTATTGCTGCATTTGAACAAGGAATTCCATTGACTTCAATGTGGAATGGCGACAGCCCGCAAACTTTTGATGATGCCGGAAAACCATATGAAGTCTCTAATTATGGAAACGAAGGTTGGGGTCAAACCTCAATGTTAAATGCCATGGCGCATTCAATTAATACCGTATTTGTACCACTCGGAATTCGAGTAGGCCCAGAAAACGTTGTCGATGCGGCAAGACGTGCAGGCATACCAGAATCTGTTGCCATGATGCCAACGCCATCAGTTGTACTTGGAGCAGCTAGCCCACATGTAATTGATGTGGCAAGCGCTTATGCAACTTTTGCCGCTAACGGAATTTACGCTAAACCATATTTGATTTCAGAAGTTCGTGGTTCTAACAACGGCGTGCTTTATGAAGGTAAATCACAAACTCAAGAAGTATTTGCCGCAGATGTGATGGCCGACTTAACCTATTCACTCTCAAAAGTTGTAACCAGTGGTACCGGTGGCGCTGCACGTGGTTTAGGTCGACCAGCAGCAGGCAAAACTGGTACTAGCCAATCAAACGCGTCAGCTTGGTTCAGTGCATACACACCACAATTGGCTGCCTCTGTTGCCCTCTTCCGTGATAACGCATCACAGACACTTAATGGCATTGGTGGTTTGAATTCGGTAACTGGTGGATCTTTCCCCGCACGTATCTGGACGGCGTTCATGAAAGGTGCGCTAAAGGGCGAACCGGTTCTTAATTTTCCAGAACCAGTAAATATTGGCGGAACAGATCCAGTAGTAATGACTTCTGGTGGCGTTCAGGTTTATAAGAAGTAACTAGAGCTTAAAATGAAAACGCGCACGATAGTTTTCTTCGCGTTTCTAGCTAGCGCCATTTCATTTGCCAAATTTTCACCATGTATTGGCTTTAACTGGGCCACTCCAGGCCAATATATTCACGCTTGTTACTCTGATTTACCAAGCCTTTTAGGAAATCGCTCAATTGGCAGTGGAGCTTGGGCATTTAGTGGCGAACAACCAGTGGAGTATCCTGTTTTAACTGGTTTGGTTATGTATTTAACGGCGCAATTGGCCGAAGTTACAACAACTTACTATCTATTAAATGCCGCTTTACTTGCACTCTTGTTTATTTTCGTCGCGCTAGTTACTGCACGGATTCGCCCACAGTTTGGTTATCTACTTTCATTCACACCCGCAGTAATTGCATCTTTATATATAAATTGGGACCTCTGGGCAATAGCAACGATGATGCTTTCAATTTATTGGTTTGACCGCAAACAATATGATCTAAGTGCGTTATCAATCGGAATTTCAATTGCTACGAAATTTATTCCAGTTTTCTTAATTCCAGTTGCCATTTATATTTTCTATCGGCACCATAATCTCAAAGGCGCGGTCAGATATTCAACAATAACTTTGGCAACTTGGTTAGCAATCAATTTGCCGGTGGCGTTAACAACCTTCGATGGTTGGTGGTATTTCTATAAACTAAATATTGAACGCGTAGCCGATTGGGGTTCACTCTGGTATGCGCTCTCAGCTTTAGGTATCGGACTCGCAAATCTAAATTATCTTTCAATATTGTTATTGCTAGCTTGCATTGCCGCTCTTGGAATTTTCTTATTCGCACTTGACTACATTCCAACTCTTGCCCAAATTGCATTTATCGTTATCGCAGCAGTTACATGCGTTAGCAAGGTTTATTCACCGCAATATGTTCTGTGGTTGGCGCCACTTGCACTAATTGCGCTAATTGATAAACGTGATCTGCCTGCGTTCTGGGTCTGGCAAGTCAGCGAAGTCATTTATCACG